>CALDHY010000039.1 GCA_937901445.1 uncultured Selenomonadales bacterium | reverse complement strand
TCTATTTTTCTAAAATATCTTTATATATAAATTTTGTCTACCTTGTCTACCTTGTCTACCTAAGGTTTTAAATGGCGTTCTAACGCTGTCTTTTTTGGTAGACAAGTCTGGTAGACAACCTATTTTACCTTGTCTACCTTGTCTACCTAAAACATATTTGAAACAAAAAAAACGAAAGAAAAATTTTCTTCCGTTAAAAAATCTTAAAAAGGTACGTCTACTTCTTCAACAAAATAATTTGATTCCTGCGCGAGATTTTCTGATTCATATGCAGTATTTTCTTTTTTTTCGTCGTCGGTAATTCTGCAGTAAATTTTTTTCTGGTTACCATAACCATAAAAATCTTTTTGCTGTTTATCGCTTAATTGCCAATTTTCCAGATTAGCTAAGACTTCATTAATTCTAAAAATTTGTTTGCGCTTATCACTACCGGAATAAAATTCATTATAAATTTCACTAGCGCAGGTTTCTTGACGTTTACAATTTCCGTAAACTGCGATCAACAAAATATTATTTTCGCCGAATTTTTTTTCATTATAAACAACACATTTATTTTTTTCGTCAATGGCGTTATCAAATGCTTGCTTTTCTTTATCGGACTTTAACATTTCTCTTTTCATATTCCAAACGCTATTTTCAAGTTCAATGCAATTATGCTTGAAATAATTCCGCTTTTCGTCTTTGGTTAAAAGTTTCCACAATACCGACGGTAAAATTGGAATATCGAGAAAAGCGGGAATTTCTTTTTGTAAACCGTCATTGACGACAAATTTTTCTGCGATTTCTTCAGCTTGAACTTTAAACTCTTTGGGCAATTCCAAAATTTTTTCGTTGAATCCGTCGGCGGTAAGTTCCTGAAACTTGAAAAGCACTTCTGCCCAAACTTGCTGAATATATTCATCTGTCAAGCCTTCGGTATAATCGAATTTTTCAAGCGAACTTTCAAGAATCCAGAAACGGCGATTGCCCGTTAAATCCCGCAAAAATTGACTGTCATTAACTGTAATAGCAAAAACACAATGACGCTTAAAAGTTTGAACGCGCTTTTCATAAGCCGCGCGGTGATTGTCGGCGGCGCGTTCGATAAATGATTTTATTGCATTAATTTCAGCTTTTCGAGCCGCTGAAAATTCCTTCATTTCCACAATCCACTTATTTTTTATAGCGTCCACTGCGTGCATATCGTCAAGATTATCAATTAACGCGCCGTATCTTTCACCTGCTAATCTTTCAAAAATATAGGATTTACCAATATTTTGATTTCCTTGTAAAACAAGCGCGGCTTGAAAATTGCAACCGGGATAAAAAATCCTTGCAACGGCGGCAAGTAACCATTTCATAGTTACAGCGCGGGCAAATGGTGTATCAGCAACTTTGAGAAATTTTATAAATAAAGTTTCGGCGCGTTCCTCTTTATCCCACTTTGGCAAGTTTTTAAAATAATCTTTTACGACGTTGAAAGAATTTTGTTGCGAATAAGCCTTGAAAACATCGTAGCAAAGTTTATCGCCCGCAATATCCGTGTAAGTTCGACGCAGATAAACTCTTAAATTTGAATCGTCGTCATCTTTCCAACTTTCGCCCTTTTGACAGTTTCTCCAACTTGGGGATTTTAAAAATACGTCGGAGCCGGAAAATTCTTCATAACCGAAAAGTTTTTCAATATTTGGATCGTAAGTAAAAATTAAATCATAGTTTTTCATCGTCGGCTTAACTGAAACTTTTTCGCCATATTTATTTAAATTCCAGTCGCAAATTTGCCTTATAATTTCCTGCATTTCAGCATTTCGCGCAGGGCTTGAAATTTCTTTTTGTAATTCTTTTAAGCGTTCAAGTAAATCTTTATTTTTAATCTGATTTTCTTCTTTTCTGCGCTGATATTCTTCTTGTAGGCGGCGTTGTTCCTGTGTTTGCTGATATTTTAAATGATTTTTTTCAACCGCCGTAACTGCTTTTTTTACGGCGTCGAAAATTT
>CALDHY010000038.1 GCA_937901445.1 uncultured Selenomonadales bacterium | reverse complement strand
TCTTTCTTTTAGGCGGCTTTTCTTTCTTCTAAAGAAAGAAAAACCGTGTTAAAAATAATATAAAATATAAAATAAAAAAATCTTAAGGAGTGGTTTTAGTGAATATTTTTTTCTTACATCCGAGTTTTCCGGCGCAGTATTTGAATTTGGCACCTTATATGGCGCGGAATCCCGAAAACACAGTTTATTTTTGTTCAAAGGAAAACTCAATTAATTCGCAGTTGAAGGGCGTAACTTTGGCACTTTACGGCAAGCCGACTGAAGCTGAAGAAAATTACATTAAAAACGGCGGACCGTTGCGCCCGGCGGCTGAAGCGGTTATCGAAGGACAAGCGGTAGTTCGTGCATTGCAGTGGCTTGCACGTGAAAGAAATATGAAGCCGGACGTAATTATTGCTCATACCGGCTGGGGTTCAACGCTTTATTGCAAAGATTTATATCCTAAAGTTCCAATTATAGGTTACTTTGAATGGTATTACCTTGCTGATGAAAGTGATTGTTATTGGTGGCCCGATGAAGTGCCGCAAATGGGCAACAGAATTTCAATTCGTACAAGAAACGCGCACCACTTAATGAATTTGGAACTTTGCGACGCCGGCGTAACGCCTACAAAGTGGCAGTATTCTCAATTCCCCGAAGAATACAAGCCGAAATTAAATATTATTCATGAAGGTATTGATACTCAATTTTGTTCGCCCGATCCCAGCGGCAACCGCCCCGGCTTAGTCCTTGAAGATATTAATTTGAACTTGCCGGAAGGCACGGAAATTATTACTTACGTTGCACGCGGCTTTGAAATGTATCGCGGCTTCCCGTACTTTATGGACGCTTTAAGGCTTGTACTTGCCCGCCGCCCCAAAACTCATGTAGTTGTTGTAGGTAAAGATAGAATTTGTTACGGCGCACAACTTAAAGATACAACCTACCTTAAAGAAGAAGAAAAGAAAGGCGGCTACCCTACAGACCGCGTTCACTTTGTAGGCTTAAGAAACCGCGGCGATTTTAGAAAAATTTTGCGCGCGTCAAGTTGCCACATTTATTTAACGCGCCCGTTCGTTTTAAGTTGGTCTTGCCTTGAGGCTATGAGTTTTGCCTGCCCTATGGTCTGTTCAAAAACTCCGCCCGTTCAGGAAGTTATGGAAGACGGCGTCAACGGCTTGCTTGCAGAATTCCGCTCGCCTTACCATATCGCCCGCAAAGTCGAAGAATTGCTTGACGACCCCGAACGTGCCAAAAAACTTGGAATGCGCGCCCGTGAAACTATTCTTGAACGTTTTGAACTTTTAAAATGTATGCGTAAACAAGAAGATTTAATGTACAGCGTTGTGAGGTAATTCAAATGAAAAAGATTTTTTCTTTAATGGCAATTTTGTTAGTGGCAATGTTTGTAACGGCGTGCGGCGGCAGCGAACCGGAAGCAAGGACTGCGCCTTCAGCTGATGTCAATGCACTTTGCAAGGCTTACCTGCAGGGCGATGAAGCGTCACTCAAAAAATTTGGCTCGACGCCCGAAGAATACGAACAACAATTTCTTTCGGAGTTTTCAAGTAGTTTTACTTCGTCAAGCGGATTGACTTTGACGCCTGAACAACTTTCTACAGTCAATACCGCATTAAGAAATTTACTTGCGCGTTCGACTTTTGAAGTTGCCGACGTTTCGGAAGAGGGCGATAACGCAACCGTAAAAGTTACTGTCAGCACTTTAACAATGTTCAATGAAAATGACATTATCGCAAAACTTCCCGCCAATGTAGCTACACTTGATGAAACTGCAAGAATGGACGCCATTGTAACCGCGCTTGTCGAAATTTTGAACGAATGGCAATACACCGGCACAACTGATTTTGACGTTGCGTGTAAGTACGATTCACAAGCTAAAGCGTGGTTGCCGGTTGAACTTGAACAATTCGGCGTTACAATCGCAAAGAAAATTTTTGGCATTGAATAATTTTGAGGTAACACTATGACTTTTGAAAATTTTATCCCGCCGCGCGCAAAAAGCGTTTTGGAAATAACCGGCGAAGTTGCGGCAGATTTTGAACCAAGCAAAAAAAATTTTACCGCAATTCAACCCGCCTGCAAGTACAGCGTTGAAAAAACTTTGCCGAAAACTAAAAATAAGTTTGACGCAATTATTTTTCAAAGTGCGGCTATTGGAAATTTAGCAAACGTTGAACTTGTAAACCTGATTAAAGCCGCCGCAAAACTTTTAAATCCGCACGGCAGATTGATTTTCACGCTGGAAAATATCGGTTATGCCGAAAATGTCATGGCGATTCTCGAAGGCAAGCCGTTAAAATTTAAAACTACTTTATCGAAAGTCGAACTCGAAGAGGCAATTTCCGGCGCGGGCTTGAATGAATTTAATCCAATGAATGCTGCGCGACGCGTTGAAGTAAAGCGTGAAATTGCAACGGCGGCAAAAATCGATATGGCAGTTTTTATGTACATAATTTCTGCAACGCCGGAGGAACTGCCTGCCAAAACTTCAATTCAAATTTCAATCGGCGAAAAATTGGTTTGCGGCGCAAGGCGAGTTTTTGAACCGCTGAATTTTATTGCCACAACACCGAATCTTACAAATTTTTTCTATGAGAGTAAGCAAGTTTATCCAATTTTACGGGCTGAAAATTTTGCAAACAGAATTTTTATTAATCAGCGAATTTCTTTTGAAACTTTCACTGAAGGAAAAATTTTCTTTGAAAAATTAAGTAAAGTCGGTTATGTGTACGTTGAAGAAATTGACGATAACCCAATTATTTGGCAAAAATCCTATGAAAGAAACGGCTTTATAAATTTTGTTGGCGTGCATGGTATTCAAACTTCAACAGAATATCTTGCAGAAAGGCTCCGGCAATTCAACCCCGTTGTAAAAGTTTTCGATAATCAACTTAATACAATTTTACCCCTGCGCAACTTCAAAAAGCAAAAAGATTTTCCTGTAAGAATTTTTTTTGGCGCGGTTAATCGTGACAGAGATTTTGTTGAAATTTTGCCGGTTTTAAATCAGTTTGCGCAGGAATACGGCGACAAAATTTCTTTTAAAATCATTGCCAACAAAGAACTTTTTGAAGCCGTTCAAAGTCCGTACAAAACTTTAATTGGCGACCCGAATTTTTATAACGCTCAATTCGTGGCTTATGAAAAATATGAACAAGCTCTGCAAGAATCTGATATTTCACTTTTGCCGCTGTTGGATAATGAATTTAACCGCTCCAAGTCAGATTTAAAATTTATCGAAAGTGCGGGCAACGGCGCGGTAGTTTTGGCGTCAAATGTTGTTTACCCAAAAACCGTAAAAGACGGCGAAAACGGCTTAATTTTCCGCGATAAAGCAGAATTTGCCCAAAAGTTAAAGTTTCTGATTGACAACAAAGAAAAACGCTATGATATGGCGACGGCGGCTTATAACTACGTCAAAAATAATCGTATGTTGAGTCAGCACTATGAAGAACGCCTTGATTGGTACTTTGAACTTTTTGCAAAGTTGGATGAACTCAACGCGGCAACTCAAGCGCGTATAGATAAAATCGCTCCAAGATTCAAGGACGAAAAACCGCCGCAAATTCCGCAACCTGCAGGAAATACCGGCGAAATAATTATTCCCGACATTCGATAAGACTAAAAAAATTTCTAAAATAAAAGGCGGCGGCTTGATTATTAAAATTTTCTTAAGCCGCCGTAAAATTTTGCAGATTGAAGGAAAAATATAATTAAACGCAGAAATAATTATTTAAACTACGAGGTAAAAAAATAAACCCGCAGAAGGGATGGTGGCGTAAATGTTAGGGATTCAACTTTTTTCAGCGTCGTTGATTTTCTATGGCTTGTTTGCGTGCGTGATTTTTGGAATTGCAATAATTGTGTACGTGACGAGCAGGAGTCCGGCTAAAAATACTACCGTGCTTGATGATTTGGTTTTGGGCGAACGTCAAAAAAATATCAACGGCTACACCGGCACTGTTGACAAGCAAAAATATTTGGGGGCTATTGCAGTTTGTGCAACGGATTTGCGCCCTGCCGGTACTGTCACGGTCGAGGGTGAGCCGCTTGACGTTGTGACTGAAGGCAATTTCATTAAACAGGGTAATATTGTAAAAATTATCAATGTTGACGGCTCCAGAATTTTAGTACGCCAGATTTAGTGGTGTAGTGGTATAGTGTGGTAGTGTGATAGTGACAGTAAATACTATAACACTACTACACTATCACACTACAAAGAAAGGAGATTTAAAAATGGAACTGTTAATAAGTACAGGCTTGATTGTACTTGTGGCAATGGCAGCCGTAGGAATTTTTTTGCACTTCGTACCAATAGGACTTTGGATTTCAGCATTGGCGGCAGATGTTCACGTAGGAATTTTCACGTTAATTGGAATGAGAATGCGCCGCGTACCGCCGGCAAAAATCGTAATGCCTTTAATTAAAGCCAATAAAGCAGGGCTTGATGTAAACGTAAATCAACTTGAGGCGCACTATTTGGCGGGCGGCAACGTCGATAAAGTTGTTGACGCTTTAATAGCGGCTCAACGCGCACAGATTGTTTTACCGTTTGAACGCTCGGCGGCTATTGATTTGGCAGGGCGTGACGTTTTGGAAGCCGTTCAAATGAGCGTCAATCCAAAAGTTATTGAAACTCCGCTTGTTGGAGCTATTGCCAAAAACGGTATCGAAGTCAAAGTTAAAGCGCGTGTTACAGTTCGTGCAAATATTGACAGATTGGTCGGCGGCGCAGGCGAACCTACGATTATTGCGCGTGTCGGTGAAGGTATCGTTTCAACAATCGGCAGTTCAGAAAGTCATACCAACGTTATTGAAAGTCCTGAAGAAATTTCAAATACAGTTTTGAGCAAGGGCTTAGACGCCGGTACAGCGTTTGAAATTCTTTCGATTGATATTGCTGATGTCGACGTCGGCAGAAATATCGGCGCACAACTTCAAACAGATCAAGCTGAAGCAGACAAACGAATTGCACAAGCTAAGGCAGAGGAACGCCGCGCAATGGCTATCGCCCGCGAGCAGGAAATGAAAGCTTATACTCAAGAAATGGAAGCAAAAGTTGTTGAGGCACAAGCTGAAGTTCCGCACGCAATGGCAGAGGCTTTCAAAAATGGAAATTTGGGCGTTATGGATTATTACAATATGATGAATGTACAAGCTGATACTGAAATGAGAAAGTCCATAAGTCAATCCGGCAACAAAAAAGTTGCAAGCGGTAAATAACAATGGATTTAACATTTATAATTGTGCTGTGGGTAATAGTTTCAATTATCGAGGCGTTAAGCAGCAAAAAAAAAGCTCCGCCGCCGCCGCAAGATTCAACCGGCAATTTAGATTTTGAAATTCCAACTTTGGCGAATGACCCCAATAAAGCTGCCGAAGTTCAAGAAATTAATTTGGCTGAATTGTACCGGCAAAGAAAACAAGCGGCACAAAATACCACAGCGGCAAAAGTTAAACCTGAAACAAAAAATTTTGTCGACGAAGAAACAAAAAATATTGAAGTCGATTTAACGCCTGAATCAGCAATGAACGCCATTATTTTCAGCGAAATTTTAGACAAACCAAAGGCTTTACGCAGAAAAAAATTTTAGGGACAACGTCAAATTACGGCGCGTCCCAATTTTTTTTGGAGGTTGTTATGATTAAGATAAAAAACTTGAAAAAATCTTTTGGAGATTTACACGTTTTGAAAGGTATTGATTTAAATATTTCTGAAGGTGAAGTTGTCGTAATAATTGGACCGAGCGGAAGCGGAAAATCTACGCTTTTGCGCTGTATAAATTTTTTGGAAGTTCCAACTGAAGGTACTGTTACTGTTGACAATATCCCTATGAACAGTGAAGAAAATATTAACAAAGTGCGCGAGGAAGTCGGAATGGTTTTTCAACGCTTTAATCTTTTTCCACATATGACAGTTTTAGATAATATCACGCTTGCCCCAATGAAAGTCAGGAAAATCGAACGCGCTCGCGCAGAAATGACGGCGCAGGAACTTTTGGACAGGGTAGGATTGGGCAATAAAGCCGCCGCGTATCCTAACCAACTTTCAGGCGGGCAACAACAGCGCGTAGCCATTGCGCGGGCATTGGCAATGAATCCGAAAGTTATGCTTTTCGATGAACCTACAAGCGCGCTTGATCCTGAAATGGTCGGCGAAGTTTTGGACGTAATGAAAAAACTTGCCGAGCGCGGTATGACAATGGTTGTTGTAACGCACGAAATGGGATTTGCGCGTGAAGTCGGAACGCGGCTTTTATTTGTTGACGGCGGCTACATTGTTGAAGAAGGCAAGCCAAAAGAAGTTTTTGAAAATCCGAAAGAAGAACGCACAAAATTATTTCTGTCAAAAATTTTATAATAAAAAAATTAACCCGCCGAATAAGCGGGCGTTTTTTTATCAATACTAAAATTTATTTATTTTGAGCTGCCAAATAATCTTCCAAAATTTTTCGCTTGGAAATTTTTCCCGTTGAAGTGCGGGGAATTTCTTTTAATTCGTGGAATTCACGCGGAATTTTGTACATTGCAAGATTTTTCTGCAGATATTTTTTAAGCTCGCGCGCGTCAACCTTTTCGCCGTCCTTGACATCATAAAAACACGCTCCAACTTCGCCGCGCAATTTATCCTCAACGCCGATAACCGCCGCGTCTTTAATCCCTTTGAATTGGTAAACAACTTCTTCAATTTCACGCGGGTAAATATTTTCGCCCATGCTGATAATCATTTCTTTAATTCTGCTGACAATGTAATAATAGCCGTCCGCGTCAACTTTGGCAACGTCGCCCGTATGCAACCAGCCGTCTTTGTCGATTGTTTCAGCGGTTGCAGTTGGATTTTTCCAGTACTCAAGCATAACTTGCCCGCCGCGTACCAAAAGTTCGCCGGGCTCGCCCGTTGGTACTTCATTGCCCTTTTCGTCAACAATTTTAATTTCCTCGCCCCATAAAAGTTGCCCGCAACTTCCGGCGCGCTCTTTGCCGTGCGTTGTCAAAAATACGCAAGGCGACGCCTCCGATAAGCCGTAACCTTCAGCTATTGGCATACCGAATTTTTTTGTAAATTCTTCAATCATTTTTTCAGGCAAAGTTGTACCGCCGCTCATTGCAAAGCGTACTGATTTAAAATCTTCAGGCTTTGCAAGCGCGGTTACCAATTTGAAAATTGACGGTACAATTATTAAATCTGTAAGCTGATAATCCCGCACCATATCAATCATTTCTTTTGGCTTGAATACGCGCATAACATAAGCAGACGCGCCGCGATAAAAAGTATTCAGTACCGCGCAAGTCCACTCGAAACAGTGATACATTGGCAAAACACAAAGTACTTTACAATTTCTTTCACATTTGAAAACTTCACATTGCTTGGTATTGTGAACTAAATTTTTATGTGAAAGTACCGCGCCTTTAGGGTTGCCGGTCGTGCCGGAAGTGTAAATTATGACGCAGGGCGAATTTTCATCAAAATTTTTGGGAAGGTCGGGCGCGTCTTCAAATTCGCCGTTGCCAAAAGTATTTATATCGTGCTGAAAAACTTTTGCGCCGCCTGTAAAAAATTCGTCCAGTTCCAATTTTTCATAAGTTAAAAGGTGTTGCACTTCAGCATTTTGCAAAATAAAAGCAGTTTCACGGTTGCTTAATTGAAAGTTAATCGGTACGCAAATTGCGCCGAGTGACGCCGTTGCAAAGTACGTAAAAATAAATTCCGCGCTGTTGCGTGAAAAAATTCCTACCCTGTCGCCCTGCCTAATTCCCAAATTATAAAGGCGGTTGCGAAATTTTTTTGTTTGCCGTGCAAAGTCGGCGTAAGTAAAAATTCTGCCTTCGTCAACAATCGCTGTATCTTCAACGTGTCCATTTTTAATAATTTCGTGGACTAACAAATTAAACTCTCCCTTCAGTTTGACGCAAATTTTTTCTGTAATTTACATACTCAAAAAATCTTGCCGCGTCTGAATTTATTACAAGTTCCGCCGGAAAATTATTTTCAGTTATAACTTCCTGCGAAAATTTGTGGTTGCCTACGTCAAAATCTATATGTGCGTCACTGCCCATTATAATTTCTGCGCCGTATTTTTGGCAAGCTTTTAACATTAATTTTGCATTTTCACGCGAACCAACACGATAACCGGTCGGCTTGTAGGAATTATTATTGACTTCCAAAAGAACGTGATTTTCTTTCGCCGCGCGGGCAATTTTATCGAAGTCAACAGGGTATTTGGGATTGTCGGGATGCCCGATAATGACAACGTGCGGGTTTTTCATTGCGCCGATAACAGCCGCCGTGTTTTCTTCGACGGAGCCGGGCTCAATGCAGGGATTATGTAAACTTGCAATGGCGTAATCAAGTTTTTTGAGAATCTGCGCGGGTAAATCAGTACTGCCGGAATAATCCAAAATATTTAATTCCGCGCCCATAATTAATTTAATCCCGTAAGCGTCGCGCGGTATAACTTCCAAATTCAAAAAATAAAAATCGTGGCAACTGCCGGGCATTCGCGGCGCGTGGTCTGAAATTCCAATTAATTCAAGCCCTGCCGCCTTTGCCGCCGAAATATTTTCTCTCAAGCTGCTGTAAGCATGACCGCTGGCGATTGTGTGCGTGTGAACGTCCAATATATCTTTCAAAATTTCACGTCCTTTCAGTGCTGAAATTATAACATAGTTTTTTTATTTTCTATAGCTTAAATAAAAATTTTGTAGTAAAATAAATTTCTTCAAAAGGGGGATTGATTTTTTGGATGAACAGGGAAATATTCCACAAGTTTTGGAAATGGAAAAATTCGTACTCGGCGCAATGCTTTTAAAGGACGGCGAAATTATCCCTACAATCACTTCAATTTTGCAAACTGAAGATTTTTACCGTCCTCAACACCAAATTATTTTCAACGCAATTTTAAGAATCTATTCAAAAAAAATTGTACCAAATATGCTGTCATTGGTTGAAGAAATGAGAGCGGCAAACGAAGTTGAAAAAGTTGGGCTTGAATATCTTTTTTCACTGATGGAAGTTGCACACACGACCGCCTACGCCGAATTTTACGCGCACACAATCAAAGAAAAATCTATCCTGCGAAAATTAATCCGCGCCGGTGAAGAAATTATTCAAGAGGCAACCGCCGCAATAAATCCGCTAAGTGATATTCTTGACAACGCCGAGAAAAAAATTTTTGGCGTAACTTCGCAAAATGAAACTTCAGAATTTGAACCAATTACACCAATTCTGCAGCGTTCATTTGACAGAATCCGCCGCGCACTTGACGACCCGCAGGGAATTACCGGCGTACCAACAAGTTTTACTGACTTTGACAGGTTGACAAGCGGCTTGCAAAAATCAGATTTAATTTTATTGGCGGCGCGCCCTTCAATGGGTAAAACTGCGCTTGCTTTAAATATGGCAATGAACGCCGCGCTTTCAAATAATATCGTCGCCATATTTTCACTGGAAATGAGCAAGGAACAACTCGGACATCGCCTGTTGAGTTCATACAGCGGAATTAATTCACAAAAATTAAGTACCGGCAATTTCGACGCTGAAGAATTTAATGAACTTGTTGAGGCGTTAAATTATCTGATTGACGCAAAATTATTTATCGACGATACGGCGGGAATTACTGTTTTGGAATTACGCTCGAAGGCGCGCAAAATTAAAAATGAACACGGCTTAGATTTAATTGTGATTGACTATTTGCAACTCATGCAGGGTACTGCAAGAAGGGGCGCAGATTTTAACCGCCAACAGGAAATATCCGAAATTTCGCGCAGTCTTAAAGCCCTTGCGCGTGAATTAAAAGTTCCTATCCTTGCACTTAGTCAACTTTCGCGCAGTGTCGAACTTCGCGCAGATAAACGCCCGCTTTTAAGCGATTTAAGAGAATCCGGCTCCCTTGAACAAGATGCTGATATTGTTATGTTTCTGTACCGTGAAGAATATTATGAAAAGGAAACCGAAAACTCAAACACGGCTGAACTTGTCATTGCCAAAAATCGCAACGGTCCGACTACTACGGTAAAATTGCAATTTGAAAAAGAATGTATGCGTTTCGGCTCATTCGGTACGGCTGAAGAATAATTTGACAGCGAAAATTTTTTGTGCTAGAATTGCAAAAATTTTTCAATAAGGGGATGTAATGGTTTCGACGGGGACAGATGGGATTTGATAAGCGAGCAGCGGGCTCCTCGAACCGCTTCAGTAAGGGGAAAAGTGTTTTTAAAATAAACGCTAACGAAGAATACGCTCTGGCAGCTTAAGCCGGCACTCACCCGCCGACTCCCGCTAAGTGGGATTGAGTGTCAACGCGGGATACCGAAAATATTTTTCGCCGCAATATTTTTAGGGAATTTTTTTAGGCGATAGATTTTGTAAAGTTTGTCAGTGAACTGGGCAAGATTGAAAAATAATCACTGTCTGCGCTCGGAGAAAGTTGGGTAACGTCGTTTTCGGAAAGGAGTTCGATTCTCCTCATCTCCACCAACAAGCAAATAACAGCTCGCATTGGCGGGCTTTTACTTTTTTAGGGGGAAAATATTTTGGCAGAAAAAAAATACGGTGCGATTGAAAACCTGCGCGAGAAACTCAATGATTCTGTAACCGCTTGCAAAGACCCGCTGGAAATTGTTTTGGAAATGGCGGCGATTATAGGCGAAATTTCCGGCGAAAAAAATTTCTACCGCACAATTCAAGAACAAATTTCTACAATATACGGCAAAGTTTTTAAAAATAAAATCGCCCTCGATAAAGAAATTGAAATTGTAAGTGAACGATTGAAAAAAATTGAGGCGGCGGCACAGAATCCCGAATTTGACGACGACGAACACCGCCGAATAATTTTCGCCCTTGAACGCCACAAAAAAGAAATTGAACGCCTCGAAAGTCTGAAAAACTAAAATGCAAAAACATCATAAAGCTAAATTGTGCGAAACTAAAGTTGAAAATTTCGGCGTCAAAGTTGGAGACTTAATAATTTTTCAAGACGTGAATTTTACTTTGAATTGCGGCGAATTAACGGCGTTAATCGGACCGAACGGCGCGGGAAAATCAACGTTGCTAAAATCAATTTTGGGCGAAGTTTCACATACCGGCAAGCTGAATTATTTTGACGCGAAGGGCAAACATTTGCGCCCAATAATCGGCTACGTACCGCAAACTTTGAAATTCGATACAACGTCGCCAATTTCGGTACTGGATTTATTTCAAGCGTGTTTGACGTGGAAGCCGGTCTGGTTGTTTTCGGCTGATTCAATACGTGAAAAAGTTTTAAAAATTTTAAGCCGCGTGCAAGCAGAATATTTGATTGACAGGCGATTAGGCGCGTTAAGCGGCGGTGAACTTCAGCGCGTGTTATTGGCGTTGGCGTTGGAGCCGTTGCCGGATTTACTTTTATTAGATGAACCTGTTAGCGGCGTCGATGAATTGGGCTTGAAAATTTTTTACGAATTGGCGGCGAAACTTTGCGCGGTTGAAGATATGGCTATACTTTTAATTTCACACGATTTAGAAATGGTAAAAAAATACGCCGACCGAGTAATTTTACTCAATAAGCGCGTTTTAAAATTTGGAACGGTTGACGAAGTTTTTAAATCTGCCGAAATGCAAAATTTATTTTTCAAGCTTTAAAAATTCATTAAGCGTTAAACCATCTTTAGTCTTCCAATTATCCCAGCCGTTACCAAGCCATTTTCCAATAACAAAAGTTGATGCAGGCGTGGGATGCGGAAAAAATATATCATTTTGCAAAATATTTTTATCGTCGATTTTTGCCGCCATTCTTGCATTTTTTATAATATCTGCCGTTGCACTCGAAGTCGGAGAAATTTGACTTCCCGCCAAAACTATATAACCGTCTGAAGTTTTTTTACAAATGGCTCTTATCTCTGTATTTGTCGATTTTAAAGTTTTGTCAAGATAAAATAAAATTTCATCATCAGCCGAAATATTTTTTTCTTCAAGCGGCTCAAAAACTTTGTAACCTAACATTGACATAACAATTTGAACGTATTCATCAAATTCTTCAAGTTCAATTTCTTTTTCTTCAGTGATATTACTTGGCGAAGGGTCGTTACTGTTTTTGACTTCATAGCGTTTGGCGTTAACTAATTTCAGTTGAGCCTAAAGAATTATTTGACGTGGTAAAAATTACAGCCTCATTCCAATAATTTTTTTTTGCGTTTCGCTTGTGTTCAAAAATCCTGTCCAAAATTCCATTGCCATTTTTGCGGCTGCCTGCTTGCCCAATATAAACTTCATTTTCGCCAAACAAAAAATAAATTCCACTCTGTTTCAATTCGTCACGATTTTTGAAACTTTCAACTATCGCGTGGAATTTTGAATGCAACGCCAATCCAATTTGAAACCGTGCATTTAATTCTGCCGTTCGCCGTGCCGTCTATTAACAGCATATTCAAATTTTTGCTTTGAACCATAATTTAGCGCACCTTTGCCGAAAACAGGAAAATTAAAATTGTGAGAAAAATCCCTGCGACGCCATATTCCCAGCCTTCCGCAACAAATGCATAAATCGTGGCAGCAATACAGAAAATCGTTGCAAAAAGCGTTTGTTTGGCGGCTTCCCGTCTGTACATAAAAGTTTTGTAGTCAACGCCGGTTGCCTCTTTAAAACAATCGTGGCAAATAATTTCCTGTTTGCCGTCAATGTTTTTGTGAACAAGGGCTTCTTTTTTTTCGAGTTTTTTTCCGCATCTGCCGCAGTTCAATTTAATTTTTTTAGTCGGTTTAACCGGCTCTTTTTTTTCATCCATTAAACAAGCTCCTTGAAGGCAAATTTCGCCGCATCAACAGTTTTTTGAAAATCTTCGTCATTGTGCGCGGCTGATACAAAAAGAGTTTCAAACTGTGAGGGCGCAAGATAAATTCCCTGCCGCAACATTGATATAAAAAATTTTTTGAATTGCGCTTGATTGGACGCGGCGGCGTCATCGTAATTTCTAATTTTTTTATCGCTGAAAAATATGCAAAACATTGAACCGGCTTGCGGCGTTTGAATTGGAACCTGCGCGACGCTTTTTATACCTTCGATAAGTTTTGAAGTTTTGGCGGTAAGATTTTCGGTAAAATTCGGCGTATCAATTAAAATTTTCAAAGTTTCAATTCCCGCCGTCATTGCTAAGGGGTTGCCGCTTAAAGTTCCAGCTTGATAAATTTTGCCGTCCGGCGAAACATTGCGCATAATTTCAGCTCTGCCGCCGTAAGCCGCGCACGGTAAACCGCCGCCAATAATCTTTCCCAAGCAAGTTAAATCCGGAGTAATTTTATCTTGAACTTTAACTCTAAAACCGCTCATTACTTCATCAAAAATTAAAAGCGCGCCAAATTTTTTTGTAACCTCGCGCAGTTTTGGCAAGAAATTTTCTTCAGGAAGTACAAGCCCCATATTTCCTGCCACAGGTTCAACAATTACGGCGGCGATTTTTTCTCCGCACTCGTTAAAAACTTTTTCAACGGCTGAAATATCATTGTACGGAAGGGCGATTGTATCTTGAGCAGTACCTTTTGTAACGCCGGGACTTGAGGGCTCGCCGAAAGTTGCCGCGCCGCTCCCTGCATTAACTAACAAAGAATCGCTGTGCCCGTGATAACAACCGATAAACTTTACAATCTTTTCACGCCCTGTAAAACCCCTTGCAACTCTTAAAGCACTCATTGTGGCTTCTGTGCCGGAATTTACCATACGCATAACTTCCATTGAAGGATAAAATTTTTGCACAAGCGCGGCAAGTTCAGTTTCAAGTTCAGTTGGCGCGCCGTAACTTGTGCCGCGTTCAACGGCTTCTTTCAGCGCGTCAACAATTTTTTCGTGCGCGTGTCCCAAAATCATCGGTCCCCATGAACCGACATAATCTACATAATCGTTGCCGTCAATATCGAAAATGTGACTGCCTTTAGCGCGGGCAATAAACGGCGGGTTGCAGTCAACGTTACTGTATGAACGAACGGGACTGTTGACGCCGCCCGGCATAAATTTTTTTGCAAGTTCAAAGGCGGCGGCTGATTTTTCTAATTCCAAATTTTGTCAAAACCTTTCTAATGTTTTTAAGCGGCTTTATCAACTATATCACTTTGTTTGGTTCTGTTGGATGTCATTAATAATATCCACCCTTTTATTGAAAGGCATAGAGTGAATCCAATTAAATAAAAACATCGGATAAAAATAGTCATTACCAAATTTTTTCTTAAAGGCACTAACTACCGTTTGATAAATTTCCTGCGTTATTCCCTTAGAATATATATTTCTCCGCATAATATCCCAACTGTCAAGTATAAAAAGTAAATGAGCTTTTGCCATGTATTGATAATATTCGTTGTCTTTGAAAAAATCAATATTGGCAAAGCGTTCGTCCATATTATGCACCATTTCGATTTGTTCTGAAATAAATTTTTCGATTTTTTCAGGTGTAAAATTGGAATGTGAATTTGAATCCGGAGCATTACGGCGAATATAACAGATTATCGGCGTTTTAACAAAAATTTTTGCCGACATAATCCACCATAAAGCTACATATCTGTTGTTGCAGGCGTCCAAAAAAATATCATTATCTAAAACAAACTCTCTATTAAAAATGTTATATTGAGAATCTATAAAAGTCCCGCCGTTTATCCATTCATTGAATCTGTCCAATGGATCATTTGGCATAACAGTAATTTTATCAAAAGTATTATCTTCAGCACAAATAGGCTTACAATCTTCAATGCTGTTTATAACCCCGTTTTTAGGTGAATTTAACAGGAATGATTCATGAACTACATCGGCGTTGGTTTTTTCGGCAACTTCATACAAATGTTTTAAGGCGTGCGGCAAATACATATCATCGCTATGAAGAATTGCGATATATTTTCCGGCGGCGTCATTAATTAAAGCGTTGACATTTCCCCATTCGCCGAGATTTTCTTCATTTCTGTAAAGTCTTATTTTGCCGTCAGAAATTTGTTTTGCGTACGTTTCAGCCACAAAATCAAAACTGCCATCAGCAGAGCAATTATCACGAATTATAATTTCATAATCCTCTTGAAAAGTTTGATTTAACGCGCTGTCTACGCATTGCTCAATATAATGTTTGCGGTTATACATTGGGATTAGCACAGAAATTTTGGGATTTTCCATAAAAAACTCCTTAATTGATTTGCAGAATGTCACGCGGCAAGAAATTCATATTCATCAACTATATCATTTTGGTTGAATCGGGGGGGGTATTAACAAAATTAATAATATCCGGTCTTTTATTGAAAGCCACAGCGTGAATCCAATTAAATAAAAACATTGGAAGAAAATAATCATCGCCAAAATATTTTTTGAAGGCGTTAGATACTGCTTGATAAATATCCGGCGTTATTCCGTTTTTGTAAAATTGGCGACGATAAAATTCAAAATTATCGTCAACAATCCAAAAGCGCGAATTTACCATATATCTGAATGGCTCATTGTTTTTAAAGAATTCCATTTCTAAAAGTTGATTGTCTATTTTGCGCATAGTATCGATATGACCGCAGATAAACTTTTCAATTATTTCCGGTGATACATCAAACTTATTACTTTGAGAATCGGGAGCATCACGGCGAATATAACAAATAACGGGAGTTTTAACTACAACTTTTGCCAACATCAACCAACGCAAAGCCGCAAACATAGAATGTCCCAAAGTTACATTTATATTATTAATCCAGATAAATTTACTGCTAAACAAATTGTACTGAATATCATAGCAAGTTGATCCGGTAATCCATTCCTTAAATCTGTACAAAGGATCATCGGGCAGCATGGTAACTTGATTAATAATATTTGGTTCATAACAAAGTGGTTTACAATCTTTTATATCGTTAATAATTCCACTTTTGGGCGAAATTAAAAGAAGTGATTGATGTACAACGTCCGCGTTGGTTTTTTCGGCAACTTCATACAAATGTTGAAGTGCGTGTGGCAAAAACAAATCATCGCTGTGCAAGACTGTAAGATAGTTTCCGGTTGCGTCTTTAATTAAAGCAGAAATATTTCCTGTTTCGCCGAGATTTTCAGGATTACGAAAGATTTTTAATTTGCCTGTTGAAATTTGTTTACCATAATTTTCTTGTAAAAATTCAACAGAACCATCAGTTGAGCAGTTATCACGAACAATAATTTCAAAATCTTGAAAAGTTTGATTTAAAACGCTGTCAACACACGCTCCAATCCAACGCTTGCGATTATACATTGGGATTAGCACAGAAATTTTGGGATTCATAAAAAAACCTCCTACTTAAAAATAATTTTTTTATTGTCGCTGAAATAAATTTTAAAAACTTCGTCGGCAATTTGCGGGATGTTGCGCGGCAAAAAATGCACGTTATACCCTACAAAGTACGGCGAAGTTGCAAAGCGCGGCATTATCTTTGCAAAAATTTTCTCGTCCTTGTGATAGAAAAAAATATTATAACTGCTCAAATTTTTTCTAAAATAATTCATAAGATAATGAACGCCAATTTGTAAAAAATCTGCCAAAGTTTGAACGTCACCGCCGCGTTCAACAACTACGTTCAATTCGCCGAATCCTACGCGCGGAAAATTTGAAACGTTCAATTCAACGCCGTTTTTTTCTGCAATGACAAGCCCGCGCAATTCCCGCTCATCAAAAAGCAGTTCAGAATTTAATTTTGGGAAACAGGCAATTTGCATGTGCGGATGTTTAATCGTGCCGCCGGACATTGGACCGAAATTTTTAAAAAATAAAACTTCCTCGTACTTGCCGCAATTCAAAAGTTTTTTCCAATGTTTCAAGCCCATTTCGACAACGCGGCGCATATGTTCACGGCTGTAACCGGGCATATCAATATCGCAACTTTTGCCCTCAATCAGTACAAATAAATCTGCGCCCTCAATGACGGGGTACTTATTTTTCAGAAAAATTATATCGCCGTCCGTGTCCAAAATATCAGTCAAATGTTCAACGTCACAAAAAGGGCAGGCGTTTTCGGTATGTACAATATTTTCGGGCTTAGTCTTGCCAATATCCGTATTAAATTTTATCAGATTAATTTTCATTGACGCGCCCTCTTACTTTCATAAAAATTTCAAACATTATATACACAGCCGCTTTAAAAATGGTATAATCATTTTAGAAATTATAACTTTGATAAAAACTTTTTGCAACTACAGGCGGTGTTAGAAATAGAATGACAGAAACAAAAACTACCGGCAGTGAAAAATTTTTAAAGGGCACAATGATTTTGACAATCGCAAGTTTTGTTGTCAAAGTAATTGGCTCGTTGAATTGGATATTCGTTTCAAGAATTTTGGGCGGCGAAGGAATAGGGCTTTACCAAATGGCGTTTCCAATTTATTTTTTCGCAATGACAGTTTCACAGGCGGGCGTACCGGTTGCAATTTCGATAATCACGGCGGAGCGCGTGGCACTAAATGACATTTTCGGCGCAAAACGTGTTTTTAGAATTGCAATGGGGCTAATGCTTGTAACGGGCATAATTTTTTCAGTGCTTACATATTTTTCAGCAAGCTGGTTAATCGAGTGGCAATTTATCAGGGACGCGCGCGCCTATATGTCTGTAGTTGTACTTGCGCCGACGGTTTTTTTTGTAACATTTTTGGCGGCGTCAAGGGGATATTTGCAGGGCTGGCAACGAATGACACCAACTGCCGTAAGTCAAATTGTAGAGCAAATTTTCCGCGTTATAACAATGATTGTACTTGCCTATTTAATGTTGCCGTACGGCTTAGACTACGCGGCGGCTGGTGCAAGTTTAGGCGCGTTAGCGGGCGCAGTTACAGGCTTGATAGTCTTGGTGTACTTCCACATAAAATTAAACAAAGAAATTGAAAAAACGTATGGCGCAAATTTACAACCAACTCCTGAATCTGCAAATGAGTCAACAATTTCAATCGTCAAGCGAATGTTCAAATTGGCGTTGCCGGTTAGCGCGGCGTCAATAATGTTGCCGGTAGTTTCAAATTTGGATTTAATGATAGTGCCTCAACGCTTGGAAGTGGCGGGCTATTCGGTAAGGCAAGCAACAGAGCTTTTCGGCTATTTAAACGGAATGGCGGTGCCCCTGATAAACCTTGCAACGATTTTAACGGCGTCATTGGCAGTTTCAATCGTACCGGCAATTTCAGAAGCGCGGGCGTTGAAACAAAAAGATAAAATTTTTTTATTAACTTCGTCTGCAGTCCGAATTTCAAATTTTGTATGTTTCCCGGCGTTCGTTGTAGTATTTTTCTTGGCAACGCCAATTTCAAGTTTGATTTATAACGCACCGGGCGCAGGTGACGCTGTAATGATTTCTGCCGTGTCGATAATTTTATTGGGCTTGCATCAAGTTTCAACGGGCGTATTGCAAGGGCTCGGACATACAACAATCCCAATGGTAAATATGGTATTGGCGGCGGCGGCGAAAGTTTTTCTGAATTGGCATTTGACGGCGTTACCAATGTTCGGAATAATGGGCGCGGCGTGGGCAACGGCGGCTGATATGGGCGTGGCGGCGTTCATAAACTTGTACTTCATTCACAAATACATCGGCTACAAGATGGAGCTCGGACAACTTTTCAAGACAATCTGCGCGGCGGGCGTTATGGCGGTTGTAGTGAAATTTTTCTACGAATTTACAATGGCGCAATGGCAAATTGAAGTTATTTCGACTTTTGGCGCGGTGTTTGTAGGCGTTGCAGTTTATATAGCGGCGGTTGCACTTTTCGGCGCAATGACTAAGGAAGACTTGCAACAAATTCCAATGATTGGCAGAATTGCCGTAAAAGTTTTAAGTCGAATTGGTATTTTTAAGGGCTAAGGATTAGGGGCTAAGGGCTAGGGATTAATGGAGGTTGAATTATGAGTGAAATTTTAATTGAGGGCGAACGTTTGAGACTTCGTCGCGCAGAAACGAAAGACCTTGAATATATTTTTGAACTGCAGTACAAGCCGGAAAATCTCAAATATATTTTTCCGTTCAGCAGGGATTTTCACACGGCAATTATAAATTCTGACAACGCCGAAAAAATGGATATTATCATTGAAGAAATTGCAACGGGCGCGGCGGTCGGTTATTTTATGATTTGCGGGCTTGATGATATTGGGGTTGAGTGGCGTCATGTTATCGTTGACAAAAAGGGCGTAGGTTACGGGCGTGAAGGTTTAAAACTTTTAATGAAATGGAGTTTTGAAATAAAGAAATTTCATCGCGGCTGGCTTGACTGCAAAACTTACAATGAACGCGCCTTGCACTTGTATGAAAGTTTAGGCTTGAAACGCGAGGGGATTTGCAGGGAATGCATTTTTATAAATGGCGTTTACGAAGATTTAATTGTACTTAGCATTTTGGACAGGGAATTTTTGCAACAATAAAAAATTTTCAAACTAAAAAACTCCGTCCCGCAATTTGGAACGGAGCATTTTTTTATTTTAAATTACGAATTAAATTTCTTTAGCTAAGTTTGCGCCCAATTTTTCGCAGTCAGCAATAACGTCTTCATCGGGAGCATTTTCAGCAATAACAGTACCAATAAGTTTTGCGCCGGCGTCTTTCGTACGATCCGCCCACGTTTCCATCCACGCGCCGCCGCCCCAACCGTAAGAGCCGAAAAGTATAACCGGCACGCCGTCGAGTTTGCCTTCAGCATCTGCAAAGAAAGGCTCAAAAGAATCTTCCTCTAAAACTTCATCGCCCATTGCGGGGCAACCAAATGCAAAGCCGCTGTAATTTGCCATATCGTCAGCTTTAAAATCGTCAACTTGGAAAAGTTCAACTTCGACTCCGGCGGATTTTACGCCGTCAACAACCGCGTTTGCCATTGATTCAGTATTGCCGGTGCCGCTCCAATATACGACTGCAATTTTACTCATTAAAATCCCTCCAATTTAATTTGCGTCAATATTAGCATAGGAAATTAGCCGCGTCAAGATACAGCAATTTCGCCGCTAACTTTTAACTTTGCAATTTCATTCATAATTTCCTGCGCAAAATTTGAAAGTTCATCTTTATCCTTAGAATTGCCGCTAAAAGTAATTGGCTTGCCAAAAATAACGGCGAGGCGTGGAAATTTCACTTCAGCTGAAAAAATTTTTTCGGTATTGATAATCGCCGCCGGAATAATTGGAGCCTTTGTCATTGCCGCAATTAAACTTACGCCGGATTCAGCTTTTCCGATTTTGCCGGTTTTACTGCGCGTGCCTTCAGGGAAAATTCCGAGACAGCCGCCGCCCTTCAAAACTTTCACGGCGTTTTTTATTGCGTTTTTATCAGCCGCGCCGCGCTTAACGGGGAAAACGTGCAACGCCCTAATCGCCGCCGCAAACACGGGATTTTTGAAAAGTTCCTCTTTCGCCATATAACAAACTTCACGCTCTATGAAAGTTGCAAGTACCGGCGGGTCCCAGTTGATGACGTGGTTAGCCGATAAAATAAAACCGCCCGCCGCCGGAAGATTTTCCCTGCCGATAATTTTGGGGCGAAATAAAATACCGAAAACTGCGCGAAATAAAATTCTAATCAATCTGTAGAACATAGCGTTAAAATTTTCCCTGCCACTTCATCAATAGTTAAATTTGTCGAGTCGATTAAAATTGCGTCTTCAGCCTTTTTGAGCGGCGCAATTTCCCTTTCGGTATCTTGTTTGTCGCGCAGTGCAATTTCTTTTTTTATTGCGTCAAAATCTACTTCCTGCCCTTTCATTTGCAATTCTTCAAAACGCCGCCGCGCCCGTTCGTTGAGTGAAGCCGTCAAGAAAATTTTTAAATCTGCATTTGGCAAAACTTGAGTACCAATATCGCGCCCGTCCATAATTACCGAGCCGCGCTCTGCCATTTTGCGTTGCAGTTCTGTTAATTTTTTTCGTACGAATCCGAATTTTGAAACGTCAGAGGCAAGCTTGCTTATTTCCGGCGTGCGAATTTCTTTTGTAACTTCCACGCCGTCCAAAAAAACGCGCGCCCTGTCGTCAAGTTCAATTTCTATATCGTCGATAAGCATAATTAAATCTTCACAACTGCGCGAAGATTTTAAAGCAACTGCGCGGTACATTGCGCCTGTATCAATGTAGGTGTAGCCGAGTTTTGCCGCAACGATTTTTGACACGGTACTTTTGCCCGCGCCTGCCGGTCCGTCAACTGCGATGATTTTTTTCATACAAAAACTCCTTTTCAAAAGTTGGAAAATTTTACAGAAACTTTCAAACGTCGATTTAGACGCGCCTGAAGGGGTCTGTAAGCCGACTTTCAAGTCTTTTGGTATATTTTTACATAGCCTGCCAAAATTTTAATTTAACCGCCTGTATCGTCAAAAATAATTTTCTACTCATATATATAAAATTTCAAAGAAATTGGGATAGGAAATTTTGACGCACTCTGAATCGTCAATCGCCACGCCGTCAGCCGCCGCGCCGAAAATCGAAAGTGCCATTGCCATTCGGTGGTCGGCGTAAGTTTTACATTCGGCGAAAACTTTTTTATTGCCGCCGTGAATCGTCAAAGTATTTTCTGTAGCCTCAAAACTTTTTGGCGAAATTTTGTTAAACTCTTCGACAATCGCCGCGAGCCTGTCAGTTTCCTTGACGCGCAATTCTCCAACGTCTTTAATGACAGTATCGCCTTCAGCAAACGCCGCCGCCACTGCAAGCGCGGGAATTTCATCAATAAGGCGCGGTATCATTTCGTCGCCAAATTCTACGCCGCGCAAATTTGAACTTGCAACTTGTAAATCTGCCGAAAGTTCGCCGCCGCTTTCCTGTACATTTAAAATTTCAATCTGCGCGCCCATACTTTTGAGTACGTCGATAATTCCGGTGCGCGTTTCGTTAATTCCAACGTTTTTTATTTTGACGCGGGAATTTTTTAAAATCGCGGCAAGTACGAGCCAATACGCGGCAGAGCTTATATCGCCGGGCACAATAATTTTTGGAGGCGCGGTTAATTTTTCGGCAGGGAGAATTTTTATTTCGTTGCCGGAAGTTTGAATATTTGCGCCGAATGCTTGCAACATTTTTTCTGTATGGTTACGCGAAGGATACGGCTCAATAATTGTTGTCGGGCTGTCGGCGTAAAGTGCGGCTAAAATTATTGCAGATTTAACCTGCGCGCTTGCAACGGGCATTTTGTAAGTTATACCGTGCAATTTTTTTTCGGGTTTTAAAACTGTTATTGGCAGATTTTTATTGTCATTGCGCCCAAAGATTGACGCGCCCATTTCGGCAAGCGGTTTAATTACTCTTGCCATTGGGCGTTTTCTAAGTGAATCATCGCCGGTAAAAGTTGCCAAAAAATTTTGCGGCGCGGTTAAACCTAATAAAAGTCTTAATGTTGTACCGGAATTGCCCGCGTCCAAAATATTTTCCGGCTCGCGCAGTCCAAAAAGCCCGTTGCCTGTAACTGAAATTTTTTTGCCAATTTGAATATCGACGCCCATTTTTTTCATACAAGAAATAGTTGAAAGGCAATCTGCGCCCGCCAAAAAGTTTTCAATTTCAACGGTTGTATCGCCTAAACTTGAAAGCATTATTGCACGGTGTGAAATTGATTTATCGCCGGGAATTGAAATTTCCTCGCGCAGTTTTTTTATTGGTAATATTTTTTTCATAAATTTTTCCTTTCAAAATTTTTGCAGATTATACCACAAAAATAAAATTTTATTCACCCCAAAATTTAAATATCGTCTATACTCGATTAATCTGAACAATTCTAGTTATAAAATTAAACTTGCAAGGAATATTTTGTAGAATTATAATATTTTGGCTTTATGGAAAGGGGATTTTATATTGACGAATGAAGAATTGGCGGCAATAATTATAAAAGATTTGGGCGGCGCGGAAAATATTTTGAGTGCGGCAAATTGTATGACGCGACTTCGAGTTCAAACAGCCGACAAAAATAAAATTGCCGTCGATACGATAAAAAAGTTGGACGGTGTTTCCGGCGTATACGACGCAGGCGCAGAATTTCAAATTATTCTTGGACCCGGCAAGGCTACGAACGTTACAAATTCGGTAAACGAAATTTTGAGTAAAACTAAAAAGCCGCAAATTGGCGACGGTAAAGCATTGCACGAAGAAATTAGGGCGAAAAATGCAACTCCGGCTAAATTATTCTTAAAAAAAATTGCAGGGATATTTTTTCCGTTAATTCCCGGATTTATAGCGTGCGGCTTGATAACGGGCGTGATTGGTGTAACTTTAAAAATTTCGCCTGAACTTGCAGACGCGCCAATAATAAAATTGCTTATGGTTTTTGGCAACGCGGTATTTTGGGGGATGAATTTATTTGTAGGATTTAACGCGGGAAAAGTTTTTGGCGGTACTCCAATTTTAGGCGGCGTTTTGGCGGCAATTATGACGCACCCCGCGCTTGCAAATGTTGAAATAGCGGGTGAAAATCTTTTACCGGGACGCGGCGGGATTATTTCAGTAGTTTTGGTTGCGGCGTTCGGCGCGTGGCTTGAAAAAAAATTACACAAAATTATTCCTGAAATGTTTGATTTATTTTTGACGCCGTTAATAACGGTCTTAGTTGCAGGAATGGCGGCAATTTTTATTTTGCAACCTATAGGCGGCGCAATTTCAGGGGCAATAGGCGGCGCGGCTACAACTGCGATAAATTCCGGCGGCGCGGCGGTAGGATTTATGGATCAGCTTGCGGATCTTTTGTCAAAGAAGCAGAAGCTTGGAATGTACACGGATGATTCCATGGAGGCTGAGCTTTTCAGGAATATTTCCGCTGATTCTGACATGATGATGAAGAAGCTTTCCGACCTTGAGAGGATACTTGACCTGACCTCGGATATGGATGACAGCATGGAGCTTGCCAAGTATTATCATGACGAGGTGATACCCGCCATGGCGGAGCTCCGCAGGTACATAGACAAGGCGGAAACGCTGACAGCTTCGGAATACTGGCCGATACCCTCCTACGGCGAGCTGCTGTTTGATGTGAGATGACCGGCAGTCTGCACGAAGAATGTGGTGTCTTCGGGATATATTCCCAAGACACGATCGACGCGGCTCACGAGGTCTACCTCGGACTGTACGCGTTACAGCACCGCGGTCAGGAAAGCTGCGGCATCTCGGTCTGC
>CALDHY010000037.1 GCA_937901445.1 uncultured Selenomonadales bacterium | reverse complement strand
TCAAGCCCCATTTGCCTTTTTCGTAATATTGAAAGCGGCTGTCCATGTTAATCATAGTATAAACTTCAGAAATTGCCGCCGCCTCGTTTTGCAAAGATTTACCTTTCTTTTGAAGAATTTCCAAAATTAAATCTTTGTAGTAAATAGGATTATCTTTGCCGGATTCAGTCAAAATTTGGTACGCCACATCTACTTCAGACATATCTTCAAAATTTTTAGCCATATAAAAAAACTTCCTTTCAGTCATTTTTTTAAGGACTAGGGACTAAGGATTAAGGACTAGGGATTTTTAACCCTTAACCCTTAACCCTTAACCCTTAATCCTTAACCCTTAAAGAGTGCCGCCAAATTTTTTCAGCGAATCAATAACAACAACACAATCAGACTTTACATTTTGCATAACGAAAAGCATTTTAGATTCAGGAATTTCAATACCGCCGTCTGTCCAAGTTTTTTTATCGCCTAAGCAGTGCAGAAAAATTGCAGAGCCTTTGCCGGGCGTGCCGTTTTCGTTGTAGCTGATATTTAAAGCGTAGGTATAGTGCGGATAAATTTCAATCAAATGTTCACTGTTTTCAATGTCAAGCGCGGGAAAATCTTTGATATTTACCATTTCGTTATAGCGGTAATTTGCGTCGCCGCTCCAATAAATATTTTCGTCAACTTGAGTATAGGGCAGACGGCAACCGGGATTGGGCGCAATTCCGAACGCCTTTGTAAAGTGGAAAGTTCCAACGGGCGTTTTTGCATCGCCCTCCTTAGTTTTGCCGAGTCCTTTTTTGCCGATAAATCCGGGCGTTGTCATAATCTGTTGCCACGCGCCGTTAATTTTTTCGTGCATTGAAACCCACGCGGTAGTTTTTTCGCCGACCTGCGCGACGATTAAAAGTTGAGTGGCAGTTTTGGCGGCAGGAAGATTTTTAACCCATTGCGGCGATTCTCCGGCTGAAACTTTATTAACCAATAAAAAACTCACCACCAACATTAAACAAAAAAATTTTTTCAACATTTTTTTACTCCCTAATCCTTAGCCCCTAGCCCCTAATCCTTACATTGAAGTTGGGGCAGAAACGCCCAATAAATTCAGCGCGTGTTTGATTGTATGAGCCGTGATTTTTACAAGTGCAAGGCGCGCCTGCGCGAGTTCGTTGTCAACGCCCAAAATTCTGCAGTCACGATAAAAGCTGTGAAATTGCGCGGCTAAATCGTAAGCATAGCGGGCGATTCTTTGTGGCGCAAAATCGGCGGCGGCGCGTTCAATTTCGGCGGGATATTCAAAAATTTTGTTGATTAAATCAATTTCGGCGGCAGTAGTCATCATTGAAAATTTCGGCGCGTCAACAAGTTTCAAGCCAACTTCATCAGCCTGCCTAAAAATACTGCAAATTCTGGCGTGCGCGTATTGAATATAGTACACGGGATTTTCGCTACTTTGTTTTTTCGCAAGGTCTAAATCAAAATCAAGTTGACTGTCAATCGAGCGCATTAAGAAAAAATATCTTGCCGCGTCCGTTCCAACTTCTTCCATAAGCTCGCGCAGGGTTATACTTTCTCCGGTACGTTTCGACATTTTGACAAGTTCGCCGCCGCGATACAGTGAAACCATTTGCAACAATAAAATTTTCAGATTATCGGCGTTAAAACCAAGCGCACTCATAGCCGCCTTAACCCTGCAAATATAACCGTGATGATCCGCGCCCCAAAGATTTATCAAAGTGGAAAAGCCGCGTTCAAATTTATTTTTGTGGTAGGCAATATCAGCCGCCAAATAAGTTGGTACACCGTTTTCACGAACTACAACGCGGTCTTTGTCGTCGCCGTATTTCGTGGAATTTAACCATAACGCTCCGTCCTTTTCGTAAATTTCGCCGCGCTCGCGCAGGACTTTTACGGCGTCATTAATTTTATCGGGGTGTAAAGTTCGTTCACTGAACCAAACGTCAAATTCAACTTTGAAATTTTTTAAATCTTTTTTGAGTTCGTCGAGTTTATCAGCATAAGCAAGATTTTCAAGAATTTTGAGGCGTTCACTTTCCGGCAAGTTCAAATATTTATCGCCGTCGCGTTCGATAATTCTTTTGGTTGTGTCAAGAATATCTGCGCCGTGATAGCCGTTTTCGGGAAATTCAATTTCTACGCCGAAATGTTGAAGGTAGCGTGCGTTTACAGACTTTGCAAGATTTTCCATTTGGTTGCCGGCGTCATTGATATAATATTCACTTTCGACGTTGTAACCTGCCGCGCGCAAAATATTTACAATGGCAGAGCCCGCCGCCGCGCCGCGCCCGTGTCCCACGTGCAAAAGTCCCGTCGGATTTGCGCTGACGTACTCAATTTGAATTGGAACATTTTTTTTGTTGGGAAGTTGCCCAAAATTTTCCAAGTTGTCATAAATATTTTTCAGTTCAAGGTAAATCACGTCCGGCTTAAGATAAAAATTCATAAAGCCCGCGCCCGCAATTTCGATTTTTTCAAGCCAATCTGCCGCAATTCGAGTTTTAATTTCTTCGGCAATTTTTTTTGGATTCATATGAAAAATTTTCGCCGACTGCATGGCAAAGTTTGTTGAAAAATCGCCGAACTCTTTTTTAGGCGGCACTTCCAAAGAAATTTCCGGCAAGTTATCGGCAGTCTTAAAAATTCCGGCAGAAATTGCCGCGTCAACTGCAGAATTTACCGCGTCGATAATTTTAATTTTTACGTCCAAAATTTTTCCTCCTGTAGAAAATTTTTTCCTTTACGCTAAACACGCCGCCTAAGTTGACGGCGCAATAAATTTCGTAAATATTTTTTGGCAATTATACAATGACGCCGCCGCAATGTCAAAATTAGGGGATAGGGAATAGGAGCTAAGGATTAGGGATTTTTTTTACAGATTATGGTATAATTTAAAAAAATTGAATGAGCGGTGTTGAAATGACGATAAAAAAGTTAAATCTTGATGAAGATAAAGCCCGCGTTGCAAAACTTTACAAATTTGAAAATGATGCGCTGGATGAAGGCTACAAATTCATTGCAGGCGTTGACGAGGCAGGGCGCGGTTCACTTATCGGACCGGTTATAGTCGGCGCGGTTATCTTGCCGCCGAATTTATATCTTGAAAAACTCAACGATTCAAAAAAACTTTCGCCCAAAATTCGTGAAAAACTTTATGACGAAATTATTTCAAATGCCGTAAGCGTTGCAAGCGTCGCTGTAAGTGCTGACGAAATTGATACTTTGAATGTTTATCAGGCAACTTTGCAGGGAATGATTAGAGCCGTGAACTGTTTGACGATTCAGCCGGATTTTGTTTTGACGGACGCAATGAGACCGCAATTCAACAATAAAATTAAAAGCCGCGCGCTGATTCACGGCGATTCACTTTCTGCAAGCATTGCCGCCGCGTCGATAATCGCTAAAGTTACTCGTGACAGATTGGCGCAGGATTGGGGCAAAGATTTTCCGGGATACGGCTTTGAAAAAAATTCCGGTTACGGCACGCGGGAACATTTGGCGGCGATTGAAAAAATAGGATTTACGCCAATTCACAGAAAAACTTTCGAGCCGGTAAAAGGTATGATTCGACAAAAATTTCAGCCGTCATTGTTTTAAATAAAAAAAATATTTCAATAAAAAAGGAGTTGAGAAAATGCCAATAAACGCAGGAGCGATAGGAATTCAGCCGGTAGCCCCGCAAAGACCGACGGGCGAAACTGAAGGTATACAGCGACGCGGCGATACTCTTATAGATGGTTTTCGACCACAAACTAACGTAACTTTGCAAACTGCCATTGAAGATTTGGCAGGTACTTTGTCAAAAATCGCCGCGCAAGAAAAATTTGGCTTTGAAAAATTGCCGTCTGATATTGGGCAGGTTGTACGAAATATTTTGCAACAAGCCTTTTCAGTAAATGCAACCCTCGCGCAGGGAATAGGCAGTACGATTGAAAGTCAACGCTTTTCTAATGATCAACTGATGATTTTAGCAAGGATGCTTTCACAAATTGGCGCGCTTGCAGAAAAAGGTTTTTCAATGGAATTGAGCGACGAAACTAAAACTTTACTTTCGCAGTTCAAAAATTTAGTTGTATCTGAAAACGGCGGGAATTTTTTGGAACCCGTTTTAATGTCAAAATCCGCCTTTGAACTTATCGACAGTAAAAACCCCGACCAACTGCCGCAAGCACTGTATGAAATTTTGGCGCAACTTTCACAAACAATGGCAACTTCTGCCACATTAAATCAGCCTCAACAATCTGAAGGTATGCAATTTTTAAATCAGCTGATTAAATTTTTTATGCCGCGCCCAAATACCGATACTTCATCTGCACAAACTCAAAATCAGCAACAAACTCAACAGCAAACTCAACAACGCCCGACCCCTACGCCGACTCAACGCCTTTTAAATTCTATGTACCGGCAACTTGACGACCCCTACGCTAATCTCCCTAAACAACAAGCCGCCCAAAATCGAACGCCTCAATATTTCCAACAAACGCCAAATTCTCCAACTCAACAACAGAATCAGCCTCAAAATCTTCAACAGCAGAATCAATCTCAAAATCAGCCTCAAAATCTCCAACAGCAGAATCAATCTCAAAATCAGCCCCAAAATCTCCAACAGCAGAATCAATCTCAAAATCAGCCTCAAAATCTCCAACAACAGAATCAGCCTCAAAATCTCCAGCAACAGAATCAACCTCAAAATCTTCAACAACAGAATCAGCCTCAAAATCTCCAGCAACAGAATCAGCCTCAAAATCTCCAGCAACAGAATCAGCCTCAAAATCTTCAGCAACAGAATCAGCCTCAAAATCTTCAACAACAAAATCAGCCTCAAAATCTTCAGCAACAGAATCAGCCTCAAAATCTCCAACAACAGAATCAGCCACAAAATCTTCAGCAACAGAATCAATCTCAAAATCTTCAGCAACAGAATCAGCCACAAAATCTCCAACAACAGAATCAGCCACAAAATCTCCAACAACAAAATCAGCCTCAAAATCTCCAGCAACAAAATCAGCCTCAAAATCTTCAACAACAAAATCAAGCGTCCAATTTTTTGCGTGAAGCAACGCCTGTACCGAATGAAAATTTCTTGTCGAAACAGCAGGAACTTAAAAATCAAATGCAGGAAGCCAAAACGCTTTTACTGAAACAACCGCTGCAAAATACGCCGCAAACTATGGATACAATGAAAAGCCTCGCGCAGTTTTTAATGAAAAATTCTCAAACAATGACGCCGCGTGACGCCGCACTCCTTCAAAACTTTGTAAATAATTCTCAAAAAATGATGCCGGAAGCTGAAGCGCGCCACTTACAAAATTTACTGCGCCTTTGTCAACAAAATGTACCTTCAACCGTGCAACAAGCCGCCGTCCAACACAAATTGCCCGACTTGCCGCGCCTCTGGGCTTTTATGCAACTTTGCGATATGGCGAATTTAACTTCAAAAATGACGCCCCGCGCCTTCAAGCGCGCCGGTCGTGACGTTTCTGACTTTGCAAACATTATGAGAAATTTTACAAGCAGCGACAATTCAACCGTTCAAAACCAACGCTCTTTTCAAATGATGTTGCCGCTGTATCTGGGCGAAAATGCTACAAGTTATCCGACTTATTTAAGCGTCTACGACGAAAACGCAAAAGACCCTGAAACCGGCGTTGAGAAAAAAGAAACGTGGCTTAGAATTTGCGTGCTTACTGACAATATCGGCGCGGCTGAATTAATTTTCCGCGTCTACGAAGGCAACCAACTTGATATGCGCTTTTACTTTTCTGAAATTGAAGCCGCTGAAGATTTCCGCGCGTATGTTTCAAACCTGCGCGATTCAATTCGCGGTACAAACTTTAATCTTGGCGAAATAAGAATTGGCAGCATTGGCGAAAGAATGCTTGCCTCATAAAATTTTCAAGGCGGGGAATTTCCCGCTATTTTTTTTGCGGTAATTGTGGTAAAATTTGCGCGGCAATTTTTAAGGAGGATTTTTTATGAAAATAACTGAAACTGATATTCAGAATGTTGCAAGTTTGTCGCGGCTCAAAATTCGCCCGGATGAATCTGCAAAAATTCTTGGACAACTCAACGAAATTTTAACCTACATTGAAAATTTAAATTCAATCGACACAACCAACATTGAACCGACAACCTACGCGCTGCCTATGCAAAATGTTTTTCGTGAAGATAAAGTTAAACCTTCGATTGACAGGGAACTTGCACTTTCTAACGCGCCTTTGAAAGAGGACGGCTATTTTAAAGTTCCGCGCGTGCTGGAGGAATAATTTAAGGACTAGGGGTTAAGGAATAAGGACTAGGGGAATTGAAATGCATTATAAAAAAATTTTTGGAATTACAGCATTAACCGGCGCAATTTTATTTAGTACGGCAAACGCGGCTGAACCCGTCGAACGTGAAACAAATAATCAAGTTGCGTTGTTACAATCTTTGACGCTCGGACACTTTGACGGCAGCATTACTGTTGAAGAATTGAAAACTTTGGGCGATATTGGACTTGGAACTTTTGACGGCTTGGACGGCGAAATGATTGTTTTGGATGGCGTAGTTTACCGCGCCGGTGCAGATTTAAAAATTAATGTTGTCGAAGATAAAGTTACAGTGCCTTTTGCAAACGTAACTTTTTTTGAGAAAGATTTTTCTGTTAAACTCAAAAATATTTCAAACAAAGATTTACTTGAGGAAAAATTAAATTCGCTTGTCGACAAATACGGCGCGAACAGTTTTTATTTCGTTAAAATTGACGGTATGTTCAGTGAAATTTTAATTCGCAGTGAAAAGGCGCAGGAAAAACCCTACAAAACTTTAGTACAGGCGTTGGAAGTCGACCAAAAAGAAAAAACTTTGTATAACACTTACGGCACGATTGTAGGCTTGTATTGCCCGCCTTATATGAGCGGCTTAAATACGCCCGGATGGCACTTTCATTTTATTTCAGTTGATAAAACTTTGGGCGGACACGTTTTACAGCTTAAAATTAAAAGCGGCGAAGTTCAATTTGACAAAACCGACAATTTTGCCATGAGACTTCCCAAAAAGAAAAGTTTTCAAAAATTGGACCTCGCGCAGGATTTAAGCGCAGATATTCAAGTTAGCGAACAGGGCAAAAATTTAACTGAAACAGATACAGATATAATACCTGAAGAAATAACTGAAACTGAAACGCCTGAAACAGATGAAGATATTGCAACGGTTGAAAATTAATTTGTTAATTGGAGGAAAAAATTTTGAAACTGTACGAAAAAACCGCGCACGAACTCCACGAACTTTTGACTTCAAAAAAAATCAGCGCGCTTGAACTTACAAAAGATTTATTTAGCCGTATCGACGAAAAAGAAACTGAAATTGGCGCGTACCTTGAAATTACAAAAACTCAAGCGTTGGAAACTGCAAAACTCGTTGACGAAAAAATTTCACGCGGCGAAAAAATTTCCGCGCTTGAAGGCATTCCCTGCGCGATTAAAGATAACATTTGCACTAAGGGAATTAAAACCACTTGCGCTTCAAAGATTCTTGAAAATTTCGTGCCGCCGTATGATGCAACCGTTATGAAAAAGTTGTACGCGCAAAATTTAATAATTCTCGGCAAACTTAATATGGATGAATTTGCAATGGGCGGAAGTACCGAAAATTCGGCGTATCACGTCACAAAAAATCCGCACGATTTATCAAGAGTACCGGGCGGCAGTTCCGGCGGCAGTGCGGCGGCAGTTGCGGCAGGCGAGGCAATTTTTACGCTCGGCAGTGATACGGGCGGCTCCATTCGTCAACCTGCCAGTTTTTGCGGCGTTGTTGGTATGAAGCCGACTTACGGGCGCGTTTCTCGTTACGGGCTTGTTGCCTTTGCCTCTTCACTTGACCAGATTGGACCGCTTACAAAAGACGTTACGGACTGCGCGACGGTTTTAAATGCAATTTGCGGGCTTGACGAAATGGATTCAACGTCAACTCCTGCCGCCGTTCCTGACTTCACAAAAAGTTTAATCAGCGACGTCAAAAATTTGAAAATAGGCTTGCCGAAAGAATATTTTGCAAGCGGTATGGATAAAGAAGTTGAAGACGCCGTAATTGAGGCAACTGAAATTTATGAAAAACTCGGCGCGCAGATTGTAGAAATTTCCTTGCCGCATACAGAATTTGCAATTTCAACTTATTACATTATCGCACCGGCGGAGGCGGCAACCAATCTTGAACGCTATGACGGCGTAAGTTACGGCGCAAGGGTTGACGGCGCAGATATTGTTGAAATGATGACGAATACCCGTACAGAAAAATTCGGCGAAGAAGTCAAACGCCGCATAATGATTGGCAACTACGCACTTAGCGCGGGCTATTATGACGCTTATTATTTGAAGGCGTTGAAAGTTCGCACGTTGATTCAGAAAGATTTTACCGACGCTTTTAAAAATGTTGATATAATTTTGACACCGACAACGCCGAACGCCGCTTTTAAAATTGGCGAAATGATTAATGACCCGCTGAAAATGTACCTGCAGGATATTTGCACAGTGCCGCTTAATCTTGCAGGGTTACCGGGAATTTCCATACCTTGCGGCTTTACTTCAGAAAAATTGCCAATAGGTTTTCAATTAATCGGTAAAGCACTTGACGAAGAAACAATTATTCGCGCAGCGTTCACTTACGAGCAAAACAAGGGCTAATTTAAATTGAACGAAAAAAAATTACTGCGAAAAGAAATGCAAGCGCGGCGAAAGTCTCTTTCAGAAATTGAACGGCAAAATTTCAGCAACGAAATTACAAAAAAAATTTTGGCGCAGGAAGTTTACCGAAATTCAAAAATTGTAATGGCGTATGTTTCAATGGCTGAAGAAGTTCAACTGCGAGAAATTTTCGTTGATGCATTTGCAAACAAAAAAATTTTGGCGATACCGTTAATAATCGGCAAGGGCGAAATGTGCGCCGTGCAAGTTGAAAGTTTTGACGCGCTGGAAGTTGGAGCATTTGGAATTTTGACAGTGCGTAAAGATTTAAGAAAAATTATTGCGCCGGAAAAAATTAATTGCGTCATCGTACCGGGCGCGGCGTTTGATTTTAATTTTAACAGATTGGGACTCGGCGGCGGCTACTACGATAAATTTTTACCACGCGCAGTCAATGCAAAAAAAATTGCGCTTGCTTACGATTTCCAAATTGTCGATGCCGTACCAACCGAACCGCACGATTTTAAAGTTGATATGATTATTACAGAAAAAAGAATCTTAAAATAAAAAAAGTCGGTCGCGCAGACCGATTATTTTTTTGCGATATAAAATTTATTAATTCAATCTTTCTAAAATCTGATTGTATAAATTTTGCGCCTCGACGCTTGAAGGATTTAATTGCATGGCGCGCCTTGAATCCGGTAACGCCTCTTGAAATTTTCCGGCGTAACAATAAGCAAGCGCGCGGTTATAATAAGCCGTGAAAAGATTGGGATTGAGATTTATAGCCTGCGTGTATTCGTTAATTGCGGCGTCATACATATTTTGCAAAAGATACGCACTGCCCAAATTGTTATGTATACGCGCATCAAAATTATTAAACCTTGCGGCAATTTGTAAATCTTGTTGCGCTTGAGAATAATTTTGCAATTGGAAATAGGAATTGCCGCGATTGTTATACGCTTCAGCAAAATTAGAATTTAAATTTATTGCGCGGCTGTAAGCTTGAATGGCACTTTGATAATTTTTGTTAAAATAAAATTTGTTGCCCTGTTCCAATTCTAAAAGCGCGTTAAAATATTTGCTGTTCTGCGCGACGGAATTTTTAATTTCGGCTTTTTGAGAATCATCAGCAGAATTGTAATTTTGCTTGAGTTCATCCATTTGCTTTTTAAGCGTGTCATATTCGGCTTGAAGTTTTTTGTAGCGTTCGGTTGCTTCTTCCAAATTGTTTTTGTCTTGCATAATGGTCTTCAAAATTTCGTCGTTGCTGTCTTCGACAATAGCTCTAATCGTTACGGTAAATTTTAATAAATCGTCTTGATAGGGTTCAATTTTTTTTGTTTCGTCTTGAATTTTTAAAAGTTGCGCGGCGACGGTTTTAACTTCATCGTATTCAAGCACAAAATCTTTCATAACAGAATAACTTTGCAAATAAACGCCGGCTTTTTCAATGGCGGCGCGTTTAGCCTCTTCACGGGCGCGGGCGGTTGCACTTGCCGGAGTTTCATCAAGATTTGAATCCATTATGTAAGTTCCCGTTGCCTCAATTAATTCTTGCTTGGCAAAAACAATCTGACAACTTAGGGCGAAAACTAAAAAAGTGATACCTAAAAATTTTTTCATGGCATTCACCTCATTTTTAAATTATTAAAGCTTAAAAATTTGCCTTCAGACGCGCCTGAAATGCCCTGTAAGCCGCGTTTTGAGTTCATCAATACAACTTTGTCAAAAAATTTAAAACGTGGCTTAAAATCGATTCTGCGCGTTTTTGACAGGAAATTTTTATTTAATGAAAACTACCATACAATTTTTCAAGATATTGGATTTTTGATTAGCCGCCAAAATTTTTTGCGCGTCGTCATCGCTTACAATAACATCACAATCGTTTTGAATAAACATTGCTTGAACTGTCAAAGGGTTACTGCCTGCGCGTTGCACGCCGGAAGTTGCGCTGTCAGAATAAGCAACCATCCCGCGATTGACTACCATATTTCTGTCAAGATATTTGAAGGCGTAAATTTCTTCGCCGCTTTCAGAAAAAATTTTGGGTAAAACGGCGGTTGAAAGATTTTGCCCGCTGCAATCGATGATTAAGCCGGTATAATTTGCGTCGATATTCATAACTATTGGCTTTGGAAAGGGAACGGAATTTTCATTTTGCGGCACAACGATATTTGCAATGGAATTTTGCCCGCCAAATAAATTCAAGCGACATTTTGCAATAAAATTATTTTCGGCATCACGAATTGTTGTAACTTTTGCACCGCGCACGGTTTTTTCAACTGCAACTTTTATTTCATCGTCAAGCATTTCATTTTTCATTACGGTATTTGACGAAATGTGCAATTCGCCGAGTTCCTCTGCAAGTTTTCTGTAAGCGCGCATTTCTGCCATTCGTTTTAAATCATTGAGTGATTTTCCCTGTATATAATACTGAATTTCTTCAACTTCAATGTAACCGTTGCCTTGAATTTCTGCCGCCGAAACTAAACTTACAAACAAAAAAATTCCTGCCGCCAGAATCCCTAAAAATTTTTTCTTCATTTTAAAAACCTCCAATTTGAAATTTTAAAGATATTATAGCTTAAAAATTTTTATTGAACATTAAAATTGCATAAAAAAATGCAGTACAAATTTTGTACCGCGTGAAATTTTTTTAATCGTTGGGAAGATTAATAGGGCGCGTGACGCTGTAAACATCTTTGACGCGGCGAAGTTGCGTCATCATTCTTTTAACGTCGTCGGAATTTTTGACTTCAAGACCAAGCCGAATTGTGGAAGTTTTGTTACTTTTATTCGGCGTGGCGTGAATCGAATGAATGTTTAATTGCAAAGTTGCCGGTATTGCCAAAATTTCAGTCAACGCGCCGCTTTTATCGTTGCAGACAATTTCAAGTTCGACAACGTAAATATTTTCTTTCGAGTTCGCCCAGCTAACCTCTATCATCCTGTCAAGTTCAATCCCTTTCAAGATATTTGGGCAGTCTACGCGATGAACAGAAACGCCGCGCCCGCGTGTTATGTAGCCGGAAATTTCATCGCCGGGAATTGGATTGCAACATTTGGCAAGCCGTACGACAAAGCCGCTTTCGCCCTCAACCAAAATGCCGCTGTCATTTTTTGCCTTGCCGTCTTGTACAGGTTTTTTAATTTCTTTGAGCATTGCGGAAATATCCGGCGGTGTATTTTCTGCAAGTTCCTTTTTGTGAAATTCAATCAGCCTTGCAATGACGCCGTTTAAATGTGCGCTGCCGTAGCCAATCTGCGCGAGTAAATCTTCTTCCGTGCCAATGTTCATTTGCTCGGCGATTTTTTCAAGGCGGTTTTCTTTAAGTAAATCTTTTGGAATGTACCCTAACTTTTTAAGCTCTTCAACAATTAATTCTTGCCCGTGCTGAATATTTTCCTCGCGGTTTTCACGTTTAAACCATGAACGAATTTTGGCGCGCGTATCACTTGAGGCAACGATATTCAACCAATCTTGACTCGGTCCGTTGTTTGAACGATTGGTAATAATTTCGACGTAATCGCCGGTATGAAGTTTGTATTCGAGCGGAACAATTTTGCCGTTGACTTTTGCGCCTACGCAGTGATGTCCTACTTGGCTATGAATGCGGTATGCAAAGTCTATGGGATTTGAACCTTGCGGCAGTGAAATTAAATCGCCGGCGGGCGTGAATACAAAAATTTCGTCACTGAAAATATCAATCTTCAACGCCTCAAGATATTCTTTCGGGTCTTTAATTTCGCGTTGAAGTTGTACCATTTGATGAAGCCACGACATTTTTTGGTCGGCAGAATTTGTTTTGACGCTTTTACCCGCCTCTTTATATTTCCAGTGCGCCGCCACGCCGTATTCTGAAATTTGGTGCATTGCGTAGGTACGAATTTGAATTTCAATGGGATAACCCAAAACCATTACGGTTGTATGAAGGGAGCGGTAGCCGTTGCTTTTCGGCACGGCGATATAATCTTTGAAACGTCCGGGAATTGGTTTCCAGCGTGCATGAATTATCCCTAAAACGTGATAACAATCTTTCACGTCGTCAACCAAAATTCTGATTGCGGAAAGGTCGTAAATTTCGCCAATATCTTTGTTATCGCGTTTCATTTTTTTGTAAATGCTGTAAAAATGTTTGGCGCGCCCGCTGATTGAGGCGTGTATATCTAAATCGTCAAATTCTTCTTCAATCTGTTTGACAGCTTCAGTTATATAAATTTGACGGTCTTTTCTTTTTTGTACGACGGTTTTAACTAAATTGTAGTAAATTTCCGGCTCCAGATAACGAAGGCTTAAATCTTCGAGTTCCCATTTAATACTTGAAATACCGAGCCTGTTTGCAAGCGGCGCGTAAATTTCCAACGTTTCTTGGGCAATACGTTTTTGTTTGTCGGGACTTGTATATTTCAGCGTTCGCATATTGTGCAGGCGGTCGGCAAGTTTTATCATAATAACTCGAATATCTTTAGCCATTGCGATAATCATTTTGCGGTAAGTTTCAAGTTTTTGTTCTTCCTTGAGTTTTGCGCGGGCGGCGTCTGATTTAGATTTTTCGCTGTCACCTTTTTTAACCAAACTGATTGGGATTTTTCCAATTTTCGTTACGCCGTCGATTAACAACGCCATTTCATCGCCGAACATATCTTGAATTTCTTCAATAGTAAAAAGTGTATCCTCTGCCACGTCGTGAAGAAGTGCGGCGGCTATTGTTGTATCGTCCAGTTGCAGTTCAGTTAAAATTGCCGCCACGTTCAGCGGATGATTTATATATGGTTCGCCGCTTGCCCGCGTCTGCGTTTGATGTCCCTCTTTCGCCACAAGGTAAGCTCGCTCAATCATTTCTAAATCTGCGTCCGGCTGATAACTTTTTACCGCGCTTATAATTGATTCTATTGTTACGGGTTTTTTGTCTTTATCGTTCATTCTGCTCACCTCTTTTTTATATTATAGCATATGTGCAAAAATTTTTTATAAAAAAACGCCCCCCAATGGAGCGGATTTTTATTTTTAATCTAATTTTAATTTTTAAATGTACTTTCTTTTTTTACAAAAACGGAGTGCGGCGGGCGATTCCTTTTCACTAATCC
>CALDHY010000036.1 GCA_937901445.1 uncultured Selenomonadales bacterium | reverse complement strand
AAGCGGCGGTTGTCAATATGCAAGAACAATCTGAAAAGCTCGGCGATAACTTAGCTGAATATTTGGCGGCGCGTGAAAAAATCAAGGCGGCAATTTCACAAGTTACGGACGAAAACGAGCGGCTGATTCTGGAAAGTCGATACTTGAATTTTAAATCGTGGCGATACATAGCAAAATTGATGAATGTAAAATTGGCGCGGGTGTACCAACTTCATAATCAAGCCCTAGAATCTTTTGAAAAAATTTTTTGCCATAGCAAACTAGAGTAAATTAGAGTAAATTAGAGCGAATTATAGTTGACTAGACCTTGACAAGTGGTGTATGATACAAGTGGAAAAGTGGAAGTGAAAATTGAATACGCGCGCGGAGCTAGCCTTGACCCCCACTTTAGTGGGGAAAGGGTGGGCGGGTGCGCTTTAGTGATTAGAATTGTTTAAAAAAAAAAGAAACTCAAAAAAAAGAAAGAAAAATAAAAAAAAGAAAGAAAACCCCCCCGCAAAAAAAAGGCAGGGGGTTTTGATTTGCGGGGGGGGGGTGATGAAATGCTGATGAAAATCTGCGCGAATTGCGGGCGAAAATTGCGGCAGGGCGAGCGGTGCGGTTGCCACAATGACCGCCACAAACTTTACAACGCCGAACGCCGCGACCAAGACAAAAACCAATTCTACCATTCGGCTCATTGGGCGCGGCTTGTTGAAGCGGTAAAGGCGCGGGCTAACGGGCTTGACGAATATGCATTGGCGCAAGGTTACTTTGAAACGGGAAACACCGTACACCACATTTACACCGTTGACGAAAGACCGGATTTAAAATTGTCGATTGACAACTTGATTTTTCTTTCAGCCGCTAACCATAACCGCATTCATAGAGAATACGCTAAAGACGCCGTATCGAAAAAAATTCTGCAGGCGAAATTGTATGGGATAATTCGGCGGGAATAACGGCAAAAAAGCCCGTAGACGCGCTGTAAGGGGTGTAGCGTTCACGTTTAGCCCTTGACTAATATAAGTTGTCATAATGTAAAAAAATAGCCGAATTTGAATTTACACGGCTTTTAATCTTTTTGGTAATTATATATATAAGAAAGAAAATATCTGAAAGCGACGGCGGGGGGTAGGCTAAAAAGTTTTGCCCGCGCCGATGGGCGAGCGCGCCCTGCCTCTTCTTTTGAAGAAATTCCCTAAATGTTGTTTTTCTGAATTCAATATTAAAAAATTCTTGAGAGGGTAAGTCAAATGGGCGTATGGAAAAAAATTGAACCGCCAAGTTTGAATGACGATGAAAAATCTGTTCAAGTCAAGACCACGATAACGCGGCACGAGATACGCAGGGCAACTTCAGAAATTGCACTTGAGAAAGAGTTGACGTGGCACTTTGAAAAAGGCGCGTGTTACCACTGTTTCAGCTGGGGCGACGTTGACAGCTTGACTTACTTTCGAGTTATCGTCAAGCAACAACGCATTCGCTACGCGCTAATCAGTACGTGGTGTATGGCGGAAACGGACATTAAAGAAATTTTTTCGTGGATTGAGAAAGGCTACATCGGGCGGGTTGATTTTTACGTTGGAGAAATTTTCAAGGGCAGTTATGAAAAAGAGTATCGGCTGTTGGTTGAACTTTGCGGCAAATATGGCTGTCGATTAGTCATTTTCCGTAACCACTCAAAAATAATGCTTTTATTCGGAGAAAAATTTGACGCGGCGATAGAATCAAGCGCAAACGTCAACACCAACCCGCGCAGCGAACAAACGGTTATAACTGTAGACAGTCAATTAGCTTTTTGGTACAAGGATATTTTTGACAACATCACGCCCTTTAATTCAGATTTTGAACAGCCGCCAATTCTTGATTTAACGCGGAAAAGTGATTAGTTAAAAAAAAATGGCGGTGGAACAACAAATGGGCAGACCGAGAAAATTACTTGACTTTAACAAAAAACACTTCACGAAAAACGAAATTGACGAAAGGCAGTCTGCAGAAGCGGCGCACAAATGCAGACGTGACCAGTTAATTTCGCCGGAAAATTTGTCGGACAGAGCTAAAGCTGAATTTGAGAGAATCAAAACAATGGCGTTTTGGCTTGACAATTTAGACAGGAACGAATTAATTTTGTACTGCTTTTACTGGGACAGAATTTTATCAATTCTTGAAGAATACGGCGATGAAGTTATGGAGTTTTCATTTGGCGACGGTACAAGCCGCATTCAACCTAATCCTTTAATAAAAATCCTGCGCGACTATCACGGGGAGTTAAGGGCTATATCTTCAAAGTTAGGGCTTGCGTCAATCGACAGGTTGAAACTCCTTGCGCCTAAAGAAGAAAAGCCCGCAAATAAGTTTTTGGAGTTCATAAAGTGATGACAGACCACACTACAGCTTATGCAAAGTTAATCGTCAGCGGCGGTAAGAATTGCGGGCGCGCCGAATACCTTGCTTGTAAGCGGCACCTTGACGATATGGCAAACAAGGACTTCGATTATATTTTTGACGTTGAAACTGCCGAGCGTCATATCAAGTTAGCAAATTGCTTGACGATAGGCGAAGGGGAACAACGCCGCCCGCTTAAGACGCGCGGTTTTCAAGATTTTATTATTGGTAGTCTTTTTGGATGGCGAAAAAAGCGTTCGAGTATTCGGCGTTTTCGTGAGGCTTATATTCAAATGGCGCGGCAGAACGGGAAAAGCTTTATTGCGGGCGAAATGTGCAATGACTTTGCTTTATTCAATGACTACAAATACGGCAGAATTTTTTGTACCGCGACCAAGCAGGAACAGGCTAACATTGTATGGGACGAAGTGGCAAAGTTCATTGAATCAGATTCTGATTTAATGGAATGTTATAAAATTCGCAAGTACGACCGCACAATTACTTCACTGAAAACCAACAGCACTATAAAAGCGATAGGGCGTGATACAAAGTCAGCAGACGGCTTTAAAAATATCCTTGCCGTAACTGATGAGTTGCACGCCCACCCCAATAACCAAATGTATAAGCTGATGCTTGACGGGCAAATAGGCGTTGACAACTCATTAACGCTGGCGATAACGACGGCAGGATTTAACCTAAACGGTTTTTGTTACGAGCATTACCAATTCTGCAAGAAAGTTTTATCCGGCGCAATAGAAAAGGATTCACTGTTCATTTTTATTGCTGAAATGGATGAAGACGACGATATATGGTTACCGGAAAATTGGGCGAAGGCAAACCCGCTTTTATTGTGGAACGAAGATAACACGCTCAATAAAGAAATGGTTGCACGAATGGCAGAAAAGGCGATTGACGCGCGGGAGAAACAGGGCAACGAGTTAATTAACTTTCTTACCAAAAGTTTAAATCGCTGGGTAACATATGCAGGCGGCGCGTACATTGACGCCGAAAAATGGAAGGCGTGCGGTACTGATATTCGGCTTGAAGATATGCGCGGCAGAGAATGTTATTTAGGCGTTGACTTAAGCTCCGGCGGCGATTTAACGTCAATAGCGGTAGTCTTTAGCCCTCGCGCAGGAGATGACAAAGTTTATATTTGGAGTCTTCATTTGTACCCATTATGGGTACATTCCGATTTGCCGTTAGCTCGCGCAGGAGATGACAAAGTTTACATTTGGAGTCATTCATTTCTGCCGGAAGCGCGGCTTATGGAACACGAAAAAACGGACGACGCGCCTTACAGATTGTGGTCAAACGCGGGGATTTTAACGCTAACCAGTGGAATGTATGGATTTATGCTGGATTTAGCGGCGGTTGTTGCAAAGATAAAAGAATTGATTGAAACTTACGATTTAAAAATAATTGGTGTAGGATATGACCCGCACAACGCGGCAGGTTTTTTGGCAGACCTTGAAAATATTGTTTCCTGCGACTTAATAGAAATTCCCCAATCTGCAAGGTCTTTAAACGACGCGACGCAAGATTTTAAACTTTCGGTTGAAGCGGGAATAATTCAATATGATAAACATAACGCGCTTTTAAGTTGGAGTATGGCGAACGCAATTCTTAACGCGCCTAATTCTTTTGGCGAAATTAAGATAGACAAAATGACCCAGCAAAACAGGATTGACGCGGTAGACGCCGTGATTGACGCTTACAAACTTTATTTAAGCGACAAGGCAAATGTAAAATTTGAAGGAGAAGATGCGCTTGCAATGTGGCTCGGAGCATTGGAAAGGGCGCGGGCTAAATGAAAATCTATAATGAAGATTGTTTAACGGGAATGTTGGAGCTTGCCGACAATTCCATTGACTTTATTTTGTCAGATTTACCGTACGGACTGGTTAGTTACAAGCAGGACGTGAAAATTAATCTTGACGAAATGTGGCGGCAGTTCAAAAGGATATTAAAACCCTGCGCGGTAGTAGCGTTATTTGCGTCAAGCAGATTTACTTTTGAGTTAGCGGCGTCAAACTTCGAGTGGTATAAATACAAATGGATATGGGCGAAAAATTATGCAACGCTTTTCATACATTCCAAAAATCGCCCAATGTCAGCATATGAAGAAATTTTAATCTTTTCGGACGGCGTCATAGCGCACGCGGGACAATCTGCGCGACGTATGAAATATTTTCCGCAGGGTTTAAAATCTGCAACGATAATCAAGGCTAATGGCAACGGCACAATTTGTCTAAGGAACGGTAAACATAAAGGCGACGATAGAAAAAAATTCGGCGGCGTGTATCATTATTCACCTTCAGATAAAATCTACCGAGAGCAGGACGCCACAAATTATCCTTCAGATATTTTGTACTTTGACGCGCCATATAACGGCACAAAGTTTCATCCGAACGAAAAGCCGGTAGACTTGTTGGAATATCTGATACGCACTTACACCAACGAAGACGAAGTTGTTTTAGACGCCACAATGGGCAGCGGCAGTACCGGCGTTGCCTGTATAAATACCGACCGAGATTTTATTGGTTACGAACTTGACAAAAAGTTTTATGAAACAGCGAAAAGCCGAATAGAAAAAGCCCTGCGCGAGAAATCGTCAGAGCTTTTTTAATTTATATCAAAACGGAAGACGTCTTCCGTTTTCAATCTGCGCGAAAGGAGGTTTTAAAATGTGGCACTTTTACAGAAAATCAAGAGTAAGCTTGTATCCTTGAAACAGGTTTTTAACAGCGGCGGCAGTGAAAATACAATTACAATGAGCCGAATAATGGAACTTTTCAGCGGCAGTTACAACGCAGAGCTGGGCAGTGATTTAAGCGAAATTGTTTTTTTCAGCTGTCTAAAAATTTTGTCCGAAAGTTTAGGCAAGATGCCGTGTTACTTAATTGACGCGGACAAGCGGCGAATTAACGACCACGATACAACGTGGTTTTTGACGGTCAAGCCCAACGAATTTATGACGCCCGCGCAGTTTTTCACTTACCTTGAATTCAACCGCAATTATTACGGCAACGCTTATGTTTATATCAATCGAGGCGATGGCGGCAAGATTAAAAGTTTTTTTCCGCTAGACCCGCGCCGCGTGCAAATCTGGATAAACAACAGCGGGCGGTTTACCGAAAGACCGTTTTATTATTTTTACACCGACGACCGCACGGGCAAAAGTTATTATTTTTCGCCGGAAGAAATTTTGCATTTCAAAAGTTGGTTGACTGATGACAGCGGGCTTGCCGGAAAATCTGTAAGAGAAATTTTGGCAACCAGTTTCAACGGCGCGAAGGCAAGCACCAAGTTTTTAAATAATTTGTATTCCAAAGGGTTAATGGCAAATGCAGTTGTCAAGTACACGGGCGACCTTAAGCGTGAAAGTCAAGATAAACTTTTGGATGAAATAATTGCACAGGCGGAAGATAACAACCGCCGAATGATAACTTTACCTTTCGGCTTTGATATTCAGACGATAGATTTAAAACTTACCGACAGTCAATTTTTCGAGTTGAAAAAATATTCGGCGCGGCAAATAGCGGCGGCTTTCGGCGTCAACACTTTTTATTTAAATGACTTAGAGAAAAGCAGTTACGCAAACGCGGCGGCGCAAAATTTACAATTCTACACTTCGACGCTTTTATACATTTTGAATTGCTACGAGCAGGAATTGAACCGGAAATTGTTGACGCGGCAGGAACTTTCAAGCGGTATGGGGTTCAAGTTCAACATTTCGGTTTTATTGAGGGCAGACCCGCAACAGCAAGCGCAGATAATTCAACAAATGTTATCAAGCGGTGTTTATTCAGTGAATGAAGCGCGGCGACTTTTGGACAGGGAGCCTTGCGAAGGCGGCGAAGTTCGATATTGCAATGGCTCATTTGTCAAACTCCAGGATATAGGAAAAGCTTATGAAAGGAGCGGTGATAATGCTAACAATCAAGAATAAAGCCGAAACTGCGGAAATTTATTTAAGCGGCGATATTGTCGATGATGACGAGGGCGGCTGGCTTGCAAGTTGGCGAGAAGGCGACAGTACCGGTTATGAATTTCCGGCAAAACTTAAGGCGCAGTTGGATTCAGTGAGAAATAAGGAGCTTGAAATTCACATAAACAGTTACGGCGGCTCGGTATTTGCGGGCGTTGCAATGGCAAACTTCATTAAAAATCACAAACCCAAAACCACTTGTATAATTGACGGAATAGCGGCAAGCATCGCAAGCCAAATTTTTTTCAGCGCGGACGTTTGCAAAATACCGACCAACGGCTATTTAATGTTGCACAAGCCTTTCACAGAAATTAGCGGCAACGCCGAAGATTTAAGAAAAGCCGCCGAAATTTTAGATACGATTCAAGCGGGACTTGAAAGTACGTATATTCCCAAAATGCAGGAGCATTTGTCATTAAACAATCTGCGCGAAATGATGAATAATGAAACGTGGTTTACAGGCACGGAAGCCGCCAAAAACTTTAAGGTTGAATTAATCGAGCCGGTTAAAATTTTAAACGGTATTGATAATATAAATATATTAACAGCGGCAGGGATAAAAAAACTTCCCGCGCCGCTTAATTTTTTGAAAAACGAAATTGACGCGGTTTTAAAAGAAGCGGAGGCGTTGTTAAATGGAAACTGAAATTGACGCGGTATTTGACGCAATTCACAAATTTTCTTACGACACATCGTACACGGCAAAATCAATCATTATAGCGGCGGACTCTTTACACGTAACAACCGCCGAATATTTAAAAGCCGTTGAAGACTGGATTGATGAATTTGAAAAAAAAGTAAAGGCGGGCAAAGAATGAAAAAATCTGATGAATTGAGACAGGCAATTTCAGCCAAAAAGCTTGAAGTTGAAAATTTACAAAGTGAAATGAAAATTTCGGACGCGGCAGCGGCGGCTAAAGAACTGCAAAAATTGAACAACGAGTTTCAAATTGCCGTTGCACTTGAAGGCGCGCAGTTCGATGATTTTAAAAAATCAGCCGCGCCGGTTGCAACTCCTTCAACAACCGACGCCGCAAAATTGCGCAACCGAGCTTTTAATAAGTTGGTGTTAAATCCTGCGCGAAAAGAACCAATACCATTGACGGACGATGAACGCGCCGCCTATTTCAATGTTAGTGGAAGTCCGGAACAACCGGCGCAAATTGAAAGTCTTGATGAAAAAGGGGGCTATTTGGTACCTGCGGAGCAAATGGCAACCTTGCAGGAGTTCAGAAAAGACTTTGTATCACTGAAAAATTATGTAAGCGTGGTAAGTGCAAATTCAACTTCCGGCAGATGGGCAACGTTTACACAGCAAAATTTGAAGTTTCAAAAATTCGCCGAAATGTCAGATATTCCGGAAACAGATACAACATTTGGAGAGGCAACATATGTAATTGAAGATTGGGGCTTAACAGTACCAATTTCAAAACAGTTGATTTACGACGCCAACATAGATATTTTGAGTTTTATGGGGCGTCAGCTTGTCGAAGGTGTAGTAACAACCGAAAACGAAGAAATTTTAAAGCCGCTGAATAAGTTAATCACGGGGGACGCGGCAAGCAATATAGCTGAAGCTCCAACTATAACCAGTCATCAATCTTTGAATAATGCAATGCTGAAAACTTTAGATGGCGTGTATTATAACGCGGCAAAAATTTTCACAAATCAAGACGGCTTTTTGTGGCTTGCGAATTTGGAAGATACACAAAAACGCCCGCTTTTCCAGCCGGATATTTCAGAGCCGAATAAATATTTGTATCGCGGCAAAGAAATTGTTGTTATACCAAATACGCAGTTGCCGAATACGGCAATTTCAAGTAAAAATTATGCTCCATTTTGGATAGCGGATTTACGCTCATTTATCACATTCTTTGAACGCAAAGGCTTAGAACTTATAGCCGACAAATCCGTATTTTTCAAAAAATATGGTGTTGGGTTGCAAGGCGTAGTTCGTTTCAGCGTAGTCGTGACCGACCCCGCGGCAGCAGTTGCTTTGAAAGTGGAGATTTAAATTTTTTGTTTTCGGTTTTGCCATTTATATTTTGAGGCACAAGAAGACAAACAAAATTTTTTCACGTCAAAAATAAAAAAAATTAGCCGTCAGGAATGGCGGCTTTTTTAGTGAAAGGAGCGGCAGCAATGTGGCAGTCGAAAAATTAAAATCGTACCTGCGGATTGATAGTGATTATGAAGATGATCTGTTACAAGGATTTTTGGAAACTGCGCGAGCGTACTTGACAGGCGCGGTTACAGATTTTGAAAAAAATTATTCGGCGTCAGAGAAATTTGCCGCCAAAGCTGATTTTCTAACAATGGTACTTGCGGCAGAATTTTACCAAAACAGGGATAACTCCGACCACAATTTGAGTTACACAATAAAATCACTTATGGTGCAGTTGCAATATTTTCATACGGGGTAGGAGATGTTTTTATGCGGTATCTGTTGAGAGGCACTTCGATATTACAAACCGGCGAAAATTCAGGCGTCATTCAAAACGCTGGGCAGTACAACATTGAATTATCAAGTAACGAGAATTTTACAGATAGTTTTGTTTTGAGAACAGGCGATGAAGTTTCATTCAACAAAAAGCTTTTTATTCGTATATGTGATTGTAATGAAAAATCGCCGCTTGCTGTTGCCAATGTTGTAACTTTCATATCCTTAGGCGGTACTACTTCAACCAATACCGCTGATGAAATGCTTGACAGTATTTTTGGCGGGGCAGTTTCTGATGAATCAGTAACTTCAGACGCGGACGCTGATTCTTACTTTGACGATATTTTCAGCGGTAACAGTTCAAGCAACGTTGACGACGAAGATTTTAATTCATATATGGACAGCATTTTTGGCGGCAACGGTTAAAAAGATTTTGGCGCGGCGGACCGGTGCACAGGTTTTGCGGCGTTGAAATATATATTCTTTTTTTATTTTTGGAGGTAATAAAAATGCCTGTAAACGTAAACAAACTTGTAACTTTAGAGCAACTCGGAAATTTGGCAACGCGTACGGTGGCGGCTATCGCTCCTACTTTTAAATCCCTTTCAGTCAGCGGTAATACCGTAAGCTTTTTCACGTCAACCGACGGCACGGGAACAGCGGCGGCAACCTTCGATTTTCCCGAAGAAATTTTCTTAGACCAAGCGGGTACAACGCTTGCTGAAAATTTCAGTTGGAGCGCGGCTACTTATCCCGGCAGTACCAATCCTAACCTTGACGGTAAGACCGTTTTAGTTTTGGCGGTAAAGGGCGACAAGCAAACTAACCCCACCACAAATTATTCTTTCGTCAATCTTGAAAAGCTGATTGACACTTACACGGCGGCTGATAATTCAATTACAATCAGCGGTTACACCGTTGCAGTGAAAATTTCGGCGGCGGCAGGAAACGCGCTTGAATTGAAAAATGACGGCTTGTACGTTGAAACATTTACAGTTGAAAACGCCACAGCGGGCAACGTACCAATTTTAGCCTCCGACGGCACTTTGATTAATTCCACAATCCCTGCGGCTGATATTATTACAAAAGTAGCGGGAGCAACAACAGGCAACCTTGCCGCTTTTAACAGCGAAGGCAAAATTACTGATTCAACGTACGGTATAGCAACCAATTCAGAAGTAACAGCGTATCTTGCCACGATTTTACCAATAAGCGGCGAATAATCTTTAATCTTTTTCCGACGGCGGGTACGGGCTTTTCGGCTTGTACCCGCTTTTTGCCGAAGGAGTGATTTTATGAAATTGGTTACACTTGAACAAATGCAGGAACAAACTCAAAGATTAACAGAATTTCTTGAAAGTGAAGATTGGCAACTTGACGATGGTTATTACACTTACGGCAAGATTTACAAAAATCTTTCCCCGTACATAAAAATTAGCGGCGTCAATTCTATTGAAAATGTTACGGTTGAAGGCAAGGCAATTACTGTCCCTTCAGCGAATTTTAATGCCGCAACGCCCGTAACTCTTGCAAGTAACGGCAACGAAATTCTATTTGGCAATAATTTTAATTTGCAGTTGGAGGGTAAAAAAACAACAATAACCCCGAATGACAAAAACGCCACAATTAGCAATTTTCATCAAGACAGCGACGCTATCAGACTTGAAAATTATACAACGACAGTAACAGATACGATTGAAGGCGGCAACGCCACTCTTACTCTTACCAACGGCGACACTGTTTCTACAATTCTGCTTGAAGACGTTGACAGCGGCACAGTAAAATTCAAGATTGAGGATTATTCGGCAAGTTATGTAATAGGCTCCGGCTTTTCAGATTATGTAGTAAACACCGACAGCGGCGTAACACTTAGCATTTCAAACGACCTTACGGCTGTGAATCTTGCAAACAACGTAACAATCAGCGTTAGCGGTTATGTTGATCATCAGTATGTTAAAGCGACTATAGATAATTCCGGAAACAATGTTTCGATTAGAGGATACGCCAACAACGATTATATTGTAAGTACCGGCGATTATGTAACGATTAACACAAGCAGCGGCAAAGATACAATTTCACTCGGCGCAGCGGCTCAAAATAACAGCATTTACGGCGGCACAGGCAACGATTTAATTTTCGGCTCTCCGGATATGGGGCATACCTACGTTTACAACAAAGGCGACGGCAACGATACCATTGTAAACTTCACTGCTTCTGACGTACTTCAAATTAACGGTGATTATACTACCGAAAATACTGCCGCCGGCTTTAAAATTAACGTTGGTGCTTATTCTGTTTTACTCAAAGGTACATTAAAATCCGGCGCGACTGAGGGTTCAAATACTGTTGCAGATTATGACACTATACAGGGCGGCACAGTTTTACAGATTGTTGACAGCACGGGTGAAACTATACCGGTTGAAGTTCCAAAATTAATTTTGGGAACATATTCTAATGATTCAATTAATGTAGTGGCAGGTAAACACGACAATCATACAATTAACGCTGCCAACGGCGCAGACTACATTGAAAGCAATGCAAATTCTGTTTTAATCAACGGCGGCGCAGGTAATGATTCTATCAAAATTACCGGCGGCGAAAATGTTACAGTTGTCGGCGGTTACAACAATGATTCTATTGTTGTTGCTCACGCTGCCGCGTCAATCGGACATTTATTTGAATTTCAACTCGACGGCTCCACAGATATTCTTGAAGGCGTAAATGCAAACGATACAATCAAAATTACCGGTGCGGGCGATGATCTGGCTACTGCCATTAAATCCGAATCATACGACGAAGACGGCTATTTGGTTTTGAAACTCAAAGACAACAGCACCGTTATTAAAATCAAAGAATCCAACGGCACTGTATATCAAAAACCCCACACGTCTGTAAAGACTTTCTATATCCAACTTAACGACGGGACACCTGTAACATATAACATTCCCAATATCAAAAATGTTACCGGCACAACTGCAGTTACACTTCAAACCACAGCTGATGACAGGGCTATTGTTATTGGCAACTACGAAGCAAACAAGATTTTAAATACCAGTGCAACCAATGTTTCAATTTATGGCGGCGGCGGTGCTGATTCAATCAATGTTAAAGCAGCTGCAGGCTCAAATAATACAATTTACGCAGGTACAGGCGACGATACCATTATTCTTGAACAAGCCGGACAAATTATCCAATACAAGACAATTGACGACAACGATACCATTTTTGGCTGGCAAGATGACGATACTTTACAACTCCTTGATACAACTTCTTATTCTACCGTTATGAGCGGTAAAACTTTCGGAATCAAGGTCGGCGATTATGTAATTACTCTTTATAAAGATACAAACTATACAAATTTAGTAGCAGGCGTTGACGTTGTTAAAGTTTTGGATTCTAACGGCACGCTTGAAACAATAACAGTACCTAAAGTAATTGGCGGTACAAGCGACGCGGACAGCATAAACAACGCAGATTCTAACTATTCAATTTACGCGGGCGGCGGTGATGATACAATTTCAAACACCGGCGCAAATGTTTATATTGAAGGCGGCAGCGGCGCAGATTCTGTCAAAACTTCAGGCAACAATGTAACAGTCATTGGCGTCAGGGGCAACGATACAGTCATTGCCAGCGGCGGCTCCAATGTTTCAATCGACGGTGGCACAGGCGACGATTTTATAAGCCTTGCAGCGGGAGTTTCCGGCGCAACTGTCAACGGCGGTGAAGGACTTGACACTATTTACAGCAGCGGCGGCGGTAATGTTTTTGTACGCGAGCGATCCGGCGAAAACGAATTGATTTTAGGTTTTAGCGTCAATGATTCAATCAAGCTCGGCGCAGGTGTAACGCCTTCACTTTCAAACGGCGAACCCATTGTTAAAAATTCTTCAGAAGGCACTAAACTTTATCTTTCGGACGGTACTTATATTCAAATGAAGGGCACGAAAAAGGCGGGCGCAACCGGTAACGAACTTTCAGACTTTGACATCGTACCCGGCACTAACATTACAATCATTCAAAGTGATAATACAACCGTTGCAGCTACTATACCAATGACAAAATATACCGGCAACACCGGCGACCTCTTTATTAACGCTGATTCTAATTACACCATCATAGGGACAACTTCGATTGAAAATATCAACAACAGCGGCGATAACGTTACCATAAACACCGGTAAATCGAACGACAATATTATTAACAGCGGTAAGAATGTTTCAATCAACGCAGGCTCTAATGACGACGTCATTTTGATTGGCGACGGCTACGACAGAGCGGGCGATTTTGTTTCAGTTGGTAGTAACGCGCAAAACGTTACGATTTACGGCGGCGCGGGCAATGATACGATTTACGGCAATTCATCAGGCGGGCACGTTTACCAGTTCAAAATTAATGAAGGCACGGATGATATTTATAATTTTAGCGCAAGTGATACGATTGAATTTGTTAATTCGGCGAGCTTGCCTTCATATGCAGAAATAGATACAGACGATACCAATTTCAAAGATTTTCAGTTTACATTCGGCACCGGTATAATCACTTTGAAAAAATTACCGATAGGTCGGACGGTAAATTATAAACTAAGTCAAAGTCAGGGCGCGGTAACAGTAACGGGTGGCAGCTGATGAAACAGGCAATTCGGCAAATTTCAGTTGACGACTTATCAGAGAAAATCAGCGTTGTATATTATATTACCGAGCGTAATACACGCGGCGATATAGTTAAAACTGAAGAAGTAATACGTTGTACAGTATGGGCGAAAGTCTTACCATTGACGGGCAAAATAAGCGATTCTACGCCCGAAAAAATTAATACAATCAATTATCGAATAACAATTCGGTACAGGAAAGATTTAAAGCCGGACGATGAAATAATTTGGCGCGGCAGAAAGTTGAAAATCTTGACGCCGCCTTTTGACGTTGAAAATTTTCATATCTGGACAATGTTTGAATGTAGGGAAGTGATTCAAGATGGCATTCAGTGATAAATTGCGCGGGCAGATTGATAAAAGAATTCAAGCGGCGAAAACGGCTTTTAGGGCAGGCGCAAAAGATATTTTATCAGACGCAAAAAGTCTTTGCCCTGTAAAAACCGGCAAGCTTAAAGATTCAATAAAAATGACTGAAGCTAAAAACGGCGAAATGTTCATAATTTCGGCGAACGCTCAAAACAAGAAAGGCATTAACTATGCAAAATTTGTGGAGTTCGACCCGAGAATAGCACGCCCGTTTTTATATCCCGCTTTTTATAACAACGTTGATTCAGTTATAGAGAATATTAAGGCAGCACTTGAGGGCGGGCGATAATGGAAACGGCGCAACTTGAAGAAAAAATTTATACGGCGTTTAAAAATGACGCAGAGCTGATGGAGCTTTTACCGAAAGGCGAAAGTTCCATTTTTTATTTACAGGCACCGGAAATTTACCCCGACTACCCAATTTTGGTTTATTCGCCAATAAGTGACGTCCCAGTTTTGCACGGCGACAATTCGGAAAAACTTCACAAAGTTACAATTCGGATTCATATCATTTCGACGGATTATTCGGCACTTTACGGCGCGGTAAAAAATGTGATGTCAAGTTTAGGATTTACACGGGTACAGACAACGCCACTCATTAACGAAGGCAAAAGAATTTTGGTTACAGATTTTAAAATTATAATTGGAGGTTGAAAGATTATGGCGCAAATTGGATTGAAAAAATTTTACTACGCAATAATGACGACGGAGGACACGGCGACAACCGCGCCGGTTTATGGAACTCCGACAAGAATTTTGGGCTTGAATACAGTTGACATAAACCCTACGATTAACAAGGCGACACTTTACGGCGATGATTCAGCCATTGCCACTGCAAATTCATTTGGCGAAGTCGAAGTTACGATTGACATTGCGGATTTACCTTTGACAGACCGCGCGGCACTTTTGGGGCATACAATCGGCGCAGACGGCGTTATGGTTTCAAAGGGCAGTGATACCGCGCCTTACGTTGCAATTATGTTTGAAAGTGAAACGCACAACGGCTTAATTCGTTACGTGAAATTGTTGAAAGGCAAATTTGCCGAAAGTCAAGAGACGATTAACACACGCGGCGAAAATATAGAGTATCAGTTGCCGAAAATTACCGGTACGTTTGTTTGTCGAGCAAATGACGGCGCGTGGAAAAAAGATATTGACACTTCAGATACAACCATTGCCACAAGTTGGTATTCAAGTGTTGAATCTGCATAATTTTTAGGAGGTATGAAAAATGGTTACAATCACGATTAACGGCAAAGAAATTGAAATGACGGAAATTAAAGCGCGTTTGTGGCGAGAAATTATGGCGTTTGAAGATAAGCGCGCAGATTTGCCGGTAATGGAGGCGTTTGATGAAACTTGCCGCATTATCGCCGTTGCATTCGGCGTGACAGTCGATGAAGTTTTAGATAATCTTGAAATTGAAGACATTCTCCCAAAATATTTTGAAGTGTCAAATGCTGTAGTTGTAAAACTTACAGAAAAGCTCGGTAAAAAAAACGCGGACGCGGCGGCGCAAATTTAACGGCGTATGAAGGCGTTTTGAGTTGTTATCTTTTCGCAATGAAAACTTTTAACAGTTCATTCGCCGCTGTCGATGAAATGAATTTGGATTTATTTTTGGATTTAATAAATGTTCACGAAAAATTAACTACCGACACCGGCAAGAAAAAATTTTACATTGACGATTTATGGTAATTTGTAAATGAAAGGAGGTTAAATATGGCTAACGACCGAAACACCGGCGACCTGCTCATAAAAATTGGGCTTGACCTTGAAGCAGTTGACAGAGGGCTTGTCTACTTAAACCGGAAACTGCCCGAAAATATAAAAGCGTTGGAAGAAAAATTAAAGCAGGAACAATCTAAACTTAACATTGAAGCTCAAGGTGCCAAAAATCAGGATGAATATCTTGACGCCCGTTATCATAGATTGCAACAGATTTTAAAAGTTCAACAACAATTAGCGAATTTATACGCGGCTGAAAATAAATCATCCGGCGACCCAAAAGCTTTAACCGCCAAGTTAAAAATGGATGAGCAAATAGCCGCACGCAAAAAAGAACTTGAAGAAACTGTAAATATTTTGAAAATGTTGAAACAGCTTGACGCGGCGGAAAAATCCCACAAAGCTAAAAGCCTTGCCGAAGCTATGAAGGAAGGCAGAGCGGCTTACAGGGACAACAGCCGTTATGGCAGGGAAGCCAATTTCAAAGATAACGCCTCCGCCAAAATTGAAAAAATAACCACTGCTTTCAACGAATTAAAGGCGGCATCCGGCTCCGTCAGTGGCGTAATTGATAAAACCATTGAGATTTTCGGCAAAATTCCAAGTACATTTGGCGTGGCAGGAAAAGCTGTAGCGGCGGTTGCACTTGCGTTTGTTGGAATACCTTTAGCGGCTAAAAAGGTTCAAGATACTTTGTTGGAGCTTGCCGACCCTGCGATGAAAGCGGGCGACGCCTTATACGCGGCGGCGAAAGGCGCACAAATGACACTTTCGGAGTTTGCAGAGTTTTCAAGAGTTTGTAAAGTTACCGGCATAGATATTAGCGAAGTTACCACTATGGCAAAGAAAATGCAAACTGCGCTGATAAAAGTTGAATCCGGTATTAGCGGCACAGGCGGAGCCAATGCAAAATTTTTAGTCAACACTTTAAAAGCATACGGCGTTGAAATTCGGAAAAGCAACGGCGAGCTGAAAAACGCCTATGACCTTTCAATTTCTTTATCCGAAGGCTTGAAACGTGCGCAGGAACAAGGACGCGGCAGAGATTTTGTTACAGCTATTGGAGCGTCAGGCGACTTTGCAACTTACCTGGAAGATTTAGCGGGCAACATTGAACTTGAAAAAAAGGTTGTCAAGAATCGCCTTGCAGACCCCGCGCTTGCACATAACGCACAAGGCGAATTGAACGCCTTGAATTTACAAGCGGAACAACTAAAAGGCGCGTTTTCAGCCGCTTTTTTGCCGGTTGCAAATGAAATGATACCTAAAATTCGTGAACAGCTCGGCAGTTTAACTTCAGTAATTGCAGATAACGCCGAAGGAATACGCGCTGTGGCGTCATCAGTTGGAGAAGTTGCACTTAAAGTTTCAGACTTGACAACCAAGATAATCGAACTGGGAGCCGGAGCCATCGGTACAATAGGCGAAGTTTATTCCGGTAAAGCTACGCAAGACCGGCTACTCAAAGAATATAAAGAAATTCAAGAAATAAAAAACGCAAGGGATTTAATGGAAGCCGAACTTCAAAAAGAATTACCGACAACCAGAGCGGCTATTTTGAATAATCCTGCGATTTATAACGCTAAACTTTACGAATATGAAAAACGTTTTCGAGAAATTGAAGACGCCCGCAACCGAACAGAAAATTTTTATATAGACGCACTGAAAAAATTAACACCGCAAAAACTTAGAGAACACCGCGACGAATCACAATCTATGACGCCCGCCGAGCAAGAAGCTCATTTACAACGGATGGCTAAACTTGCCGAAGAAATTTCTAAACTCAAACTTGACTTACAATTTGGCGACGACAATTACGGTAAATCTTTAGCAGAATTGGAACAGTGGAAAGAAAAATCACTTGAAGCTATAGAACCATTGAAAAAACACCGCAAAGAATATGAAGAAGAAGTAACCGCTATTTCCGAACGTGAAAATTTAAAACGTGAAGAGATTGAACGTAATCATCAGAAAAAACTGCAAGAAATTCGGCAATCTATAAATGCTCATTTTCAAACAGATTTACAGAATAAATTTGACAGTGTCGACGCCAATAAAAACAGTTGGACGGCGGCGGGTATGGATGAAAGCGAAGCTGAAATTTCAGCACTAAAATTAAAAAATCAAGCCAAAGAAAATCTTGAGAAAGAATTTGCGGTGAGTATATCGTCAATTCACCAGAGTGAATTAGATAAACGACTTGCTGAAATTGAACGAGAAAGGCAAGCGTGGATTCAAAAAGGTATTGATGAAGTCCGAGCAACCGAACTTTCCGAGCAACAAAAGGCAAAAGCTATTGAGGACGCCGAAAATTCAATCACCGAAAAAGAAAATCAGCTAGCCGACAAGCAAGACCAACTAAACAACCTTTACAAAGAAAGAAATAATATTTACGAAGAGTTTAAAGAACACGCGCAAAAAGTAGCCGCGCAAGTTCAATCTATTTGGGATACAGAATTAAACAACCGCTTAAAACAAATCGAACAGGAGCGGCAGGCTTTTATAAAACAAGGCGTTGATGAAGCGGCGGCGGCAAAATGGGCGGCGCAAGCAAAGATTGACGCTGAAAGAAACGCCGCTATGCAAATTTTGAAAAGTCAGTTGCAAGCTTACCGCGCCTTTAAGTCAGGCGGTTATGAAGCTTTAAAACGTTATGAATTAAACCAGCTTTACAAACAAGGTATAACACCGGACGATTTAAAAATGACGCCGGAGCAACTTCAAAAATTTTCATTTGCTCAAAAGGCAGTTCAAAACAGTTTGATGCCAAATTTTATGACAGATACTGATTCTAAGCGCGTAACAGCCGCTAAAGCCGGAGCGTCAAATATGGAATTGCCCGACGTTACTGTTTCAATGACCGACGAATGGGAAGAAAAACTTCAAAACAATTCGGAGCAAATTGCAAAAGCAACCGCTGAATTAGCTGATTTAAGAGCAGAAATTTCTGAAGCGGTAGCGGCTTTACAAAATGCATCCGCCACTTCACAAGATTCAGCCGAACAATATTTTGATATGCAAGTTGACGGTAAACCCGTAGACACTAAACTTATTGAAGAATATTTTGGTAAACCGCAATTTGAACCGTTGCCAAGTCAACAAGTTTTACCCAGTGATTTTAATTCAATTTTCGATGGACAAAGACAGGCACTTGAAAACGCCGGCGGTTATTTTGGGGAATTAGCGCAGCAGGTTACAGGCACTACAGCGGCTTTTTCAAATCTGATTGACAAAATTAACAGCTTAGATTTTTCGCAAGGAAACACGCCGCCGAATGTTACCAACAACGTAAGCATTCAAGCGGCGCACGCCTGGGACTATTCGCACATTCAAGAATTGGCTGAAAGAGTTGCAGACGTTATCACGCCAAAAATTTTATCTGCGCTCGGAGGTAATTCCATTGGTTATTAGAATCGGCACCGTTAAAACCTTAAGCGTTGAAAATTGGAAAGTTATTCCGGACGACCGGCAATCAATCGTTGAAACAATAGGCGGCGTTGTTGTTCAAGAT
>CALDHY010000035.1 GCA_937901445.1 uncultured Selenomonadales bacterium | reverse complement strand
ATTAACAAAAGGGCTAAAATCAAAAGAGTTCTCTAATTTATACTCGCCAATAGCCACCCTTTTTAAGGCACTCAAATAGGCTCCACAAGCCAAGATTTCTCCAAAATCACGTGCTATAGAACGGATATAAGTACCTTTACTACAAGTAATTTCAAAATCTACTTCTGGCAAATCTACACGTGTATTTTTAAATTGATAAATAGTTACTTTTCTGGCTTCCATAGGTAAGATTTGCTCTTGTCTGGCTTTGACATAGGCTTTTTGCCCATTGATTTTCAATGCAGAGAACATAGGAGGAATCTGCTCTATTTCTCCCGTTAACGTTTGTTGTGCTTTTTTTATATCCTGCAAAGTAATATGCTCATAGGGCAACCTATTTTCTATCGGTTTTTCTAAATCATAACTTGCTGTTGTTGCCCCAAGTGTAAAAGTTCCTGTATAGGTCTTTTGCAATGATTGAATGTTAGGTATTTCTTTGGTATATTTACCTACACAAACTATCAACAAGCCTGTTGCCAATGGGTCTAAAGTTCCTGTATGACCAATTTTTATCTTTTTCAGATTAAATGTTTGTCTGATAAGATATTTCAATTTATTTACAACATCAAAAGACGTCCATCTTAATGGTTTATCTATCAATAAAATATCCCCATTTATATCTATATTTGATATGTCTAAAATATTCATCATTCCAACAATTAAGGAACTATCATATCAGCAGGTTTTACATCACTTGTTTTCGTTGTTACAGAATCTCCTACGACCACCTTAGATTGCGGAGACCCATCCAAAGGACTAAGAATTGATTGAAAGGTATCTGTTTGTGTGTTTTTCAAGACAGAAGAACCTTGATTTATCAATGTATCATTTTGATTATCAGCTGTATCTTGTTTTGGTTTTGGAACAAATATTTTTTTATAACCGACAATAAGACTTTGCCCAATACGCAAGGTTGAATTGAGAGATATTTTATTCAAATTGGCAATAGTTGTTGCTGTTGTGGAATATTTTCTTGCAATAGCGGACAATGTTTCACCGCTTTTAACTACATGTCGTCTGGGTTCCATACGATAAGTTCCACTGCTATCTGACATAGCCACATTAAAAATATCTTCAGAAACTTCAGCTTCAAGCCAAAGTTCGTTACTGTCGCCGATTTTTGCGATTGAATTTCCGGCGATTAATTCTTTTTCAATTTCGGCAGAATAATAAATTGTGCCGTTTACGGGAGCTGTAACTTCGGTTTCTTGTGCTTCCTGCATTGCAACCTTTAAAGAAAGTTCAGCCTGTTTAATTGCGTTCTCTGCATTTTGTAAAACGGCGGCGGGCGTCGGTTGCCATTGGTCGACGTAGTCAATTTCTTCAATGTACGTAGGTTCACTTTGAGTGTATATTGGCGTAGATCCGGCGTTTGCCCTTGCGTTTTCATAGGCGGCAATAGCGGCGTCGCGTTGAATTTTGCTTACTGCGCCCATTTCAAAAAGTTCACTCATTCTGTTGGCGCGTTCCTCAAGGCTTGCCAATTCTGCGGAGCTGACAGAGCCGGGCTGATATGTAACTGAAGACGTGCCGGGTATTACACGCACTCTTTTTACCGGTACTTTTACTGTTTGTCCGAGTTTCAATTCTTCATAGTTCAATTTCGCAAGTTCGACGGTATTTTCAAGCTGCGCTATAACTTCTTCATTGGTTTCAACTTCAAGCCGCGCTATAACATCTCCCGCCCTGACTTCCGCGCCGTCCTCAAAAACAATTTCGCTTACCTTGCCGTCAACCAACGTTCGCGCAGAAACAAGCGTCCCCGTAACTTTTGCGTTTTCAATTTGAATTATTTCCGGCGAATGATAATGTTTGAACGCGCCGTAACCTATCGCCGCCGCGCAGGCAAGCGGTATCGTTATTCCAAAAAAAATCCAGCGTTTAAATCTGCCGGTAATATTTTCAGTTTCCATTTCAACACCTTATTATTTTTATTTTATTTTTTAACACGGTTTTTCTTTCTTTAGAAGAAAGAAAAGCCGCCTAAAAGAAAG
>CALDHY010000034.1 GCA_937901445.1 uncultured Selenomonadales bacterium | reverse complement strand
GCCGCTGAACAGTACCGGCAAATGTTTCGCTCCGGCAATTTCTATGTAGAATGCCAAATGATTGGCGATGAGGAAATTAAATGGGGATTTGGCAGACCCAAAAAAGCAACGTCGGCAAAGCTGATCTACGCCGGCAAAGATGGTATCAGAAGTTTCAAATCAGTAAATACCAAAAATCCCAAAACTAATTGGGCTTTTAGCGATCTGGATTTGTCAAAACTCTACTTAGGAATTGATTCAGCAGCAAGAAATGTACAGACTTACTCTACAGCAAGCAAAGATTGGCCTGATGTTTTGTACAAAGACGGCAAATACTACAGATTCATTTCTTCATTGAAAGCCAGCACATCTGTAATGTCTTTAGGTTTGAAAAAATCTATAAAAGCTTATGTCTTGTCTGAAAGTGAACTTGACTCACCTGCACTTAACGCAGAACAAGATTGGGAATTTGTGCGCGAAGATTTGACGTTGCCTGATGAATTTTGCGCTTTCTTCGCTGATGATCCCATGCGAAAAGGTTTTCAAACTAATCCAACTCTTCGCTATAATGGAAGCTCTAAACGTTCATTCAATGGTGAGGAATACGACTGCGACCAATACATTAACGATATAAAAAGTTTAGCCGGTACGATTATTGCACAGGAAGAATATAATGCGCTTTATGATAACGGCAAACTTATATGTATTCAAAAATATTTTTTGCGCGACGGCAAAGAATTTCATCTTTATGACAACATTATAATAAACATAAGTGATACAGCTCCTGCAGAAGCTTTCAGCGGTAAAAAGAAAGTTAAAATCTACGCTGCACTAAACGGCGATATGGCGGACTTACTCGAAAAGGAAGTAGTCGTTGAAACTTTAGGAGGTAAATGAAATGCGCAAAATATTTTTCGTTATGCTGGCAACGATATTGATTTTAACCTCCTCATCGGAAGCGGCAAAAATTGATATGTATCGTGACGCCTTGATTAATAAAAATTTCACGCTTAAATATGAAATTTCAAAAGTTCCCGTACATTCGTCAATGCGCTCCGGCAATTTGACATTTGAAGGTACACTGCAAAATCGTAACACTCAAAACATTAGCGACGTTCTGCATGGCGGTATTATAGTAGTCAACGGGGATAACAGATACACTGAAACTCATCACGCCGCTTACGAGACAGAATTAGTCAATTTTTCAAAATTAAGTGTTGCCGCAATGCATAATGTTAGAGTTAATCCTCAAAATAAAAAAATAAAAGTTCCGGAAAGCGGCGATTGTACTTTACTCAAAGACGGAGAGATTTTTCAATTTATTTGGTCTAAAGACGGTGATAAACGCAAATACAAGGGAAGGAAAAATTCAGGTTTTAAGAGTGGCGAAATTCAAGCCAATGTAGATATTTACAGAACGCCTTATCAAGATTTACTCGAAGAATTTAATTATGGCGTCCCTGAAATGACACTGCTATTGATGCCGCTGTTGCCACGTGAAAAAATTATTGCCACCGCGTGGACGCCTGATTATAAATTTTTTGATTCCGGTACTTTATCTAACGGTTTAACCTACGAAGATTTTGTTTCGGACAAAGATAATTTTTACAGCGCGATTCGTTACTATTTCAACGGTGATAATATGGTGAAAGTTGCTATCGCCTCCTATGTAAAAAACGGAAACAAAATTTCAAGTTATGAGAAAAAAATTATTGACATTGTCGAATTTGTCCCAAGTGCCGACCAAAATTATTTAAAATTGCCGGAAAGCCTCAAGGACACTACTAAACGTGATAAGGAGGCTTCCAAATGAAAAAGTTTTTTTTGATTTTAACTGCGCTGTTTATTTTATCGTCAACTGCATTTGCTCAAGATCCAACGAGCATAATGTTAAGATTTTCTAACGATACACGCTATAAAAACGTTGATTCAGCTTCAGTATTATCTGATTTGGTTATGGAAAAACTTTTGGCAAGCGGCAAATTTAATTTCCGCGAAACCAAACCTATAGACGAGGATATTGAAGCAATTCTTTATGACGTTAAAGCTCAAGAACTCCTGACTATAACAGGCAGTATGAGCAAAGGTAATTTAAACGAATTATTTGAGGGCGCAGACTTCAACGGTGAAACGCGTGATACAATCGGCTCAACAAAACTTGGAGACATTATAGACCCGAAAATAACTTCAAAAATTGGAAATGAACACGGCGCGGAATATATTATTCAAGGCAATATAATCAATTTGGGCAATGGCGACTTTCTCAATAAAGATATTGAACATGTTGCCAAAGTGTTGGATGCGGCAAGCCGACTTGGCGGAATGGGCGGTTTTTCTATGAGCCAAGAAGAGGCAGGTATTGGCGTGGAAGTCGATTTACGAATTATAGAAGCACGTACAGGCAAGGTTGTTTGGTATAAAAACGTTTTAGGCAAAAAGATAACAACACTAATGAAGGTAGGAATGTTTAAAGCCGGCTCAACTAAACTTACTTCTGAACTTTATTCTGAAGCAATGGAAGAAGCCGCCCAAAAAATTGCCGATGCAATAATAGGCGATGTGCACGCCCGCATGTGGATTGCTAAAGAACAATGAAAAAATTATTAACGATAATTATTGTAAGCCTAATGACATTTACTATAGCTGAAGCCTCATTAATTGAAAAGGGTTCAACGGTAGCGGTTATGGATTTAGGCGTTCACAAAGGAACAAGCGATCCGGATGTTAATTTACTCCGCGCCGAAGGTGCTTCCGGTGAATACGTGATACAAAGATTGGTTGAAACAAAAAATTTTGAAGTAAAAGATAGAACATTAGTTCTTGACACACTAGCCGAATTGAAAATGACCGGTTTAATCGACCCTGAAACCGCAAAAAAAATTGGCGAAATTCTCGGCGTCAAATATATTATCTATGGAAATGTCGTTGATGTTATCGTCGATGTTGATAAATCTTTGGTAACAGTCAACACCGTAAAAGCGCATCTCGTTATTAGAATTATGGAAGTTGAAACCGGAAATATTTTAATGGCGGCTAAGGGCGAAGGTAAATCAGCAAGCGCATTTGTTGGCGACAGTGAGCAAAATTTTATTGTTATCGGTACGACAAAGGTTAGTCAAACGGCTGTTCATAACGCCTTGCAAAAGGCGGCGTTTCAAGCTGTAGATATTTTGAATGAAAGATTATTCGGCACTGAAAAAACTAAAAAGAAAAAATAAATTTTCTACAAATTAAAAAAAGCGGCGCGCAGTTTTGCACGTCGCTGATTTTTTTTTGAATTAATTTTTATTCTTCGAGTTCGTTTGTGGTAATGGAGCCGTCGTCGTCAACAGTGAAGTTTATGAATTGAGAAGTTGCACTTTCATTATTAGGCATTACAAATTCAAAGCAATACAGGTATTCGCCCGCGCCAATATGTTCATCGGCAAGTGTTGTATTTTTTGAAACAGTGAAAGTAACAACTTCAGCCTCTGTAAAATCTGAATCTTCGCCGGTAATTGTAATTCCGTAGTGCAAAGTTGTAATTTCGTCGCCGTCTTTCAACTTGATTAAATTTCTGTCAGCCATACCATTTGAACTTAAGCCGCGCGCGCCAAGAATTTTATAACTGTTGGTGCTGTATTGGTAAGCCGCTTCCAAATTGACGCGCACGCCGTTTAATTTAATTGGAATTGAATACAAATTATAATCGTCTTCAACTGCCTTGACTTCGATATAAACGGGGTGTCCGTCCAACATTGGCCACGTAGCGTCAAAGTTATCTGTGACAGTTCCTTTTTTCCAGTCAATTTTAACATTTGAATCACTGCCCAAATATAAAATTATATCGTTTTCGGCGTCAACGTAAGCCAAATTGCAGTTAATGTAAGCAATATTTTCAAGTTGTTCGGGCGTCAACTGTACAAAGGCGTTGTTTTTCTTGTCGATTTGAATTTTTAAATCTTCCAAATCTGAACTTGAGAAAAGATTTTCGCCCAAAGGTTCAGGCAATTCCTGTAAGCCGGTACTTGCCAAAATTCCCTGCGCTTCGTCCGGAATGGAGCCGCGCAGTAAGTGATGATACAAATATTTTTGAGAATCAGGCGCGGCGTTTACGCGCGTGTACATTGCGTACATTTGATCGTTGCCGGAATAAGGATAAAAGCCGGAAAGCCCGCTGCCTTTCTTCCTGTACGGTCCTTGTACTTTGTGAATAACCGCGTCATCAATCGCACGAATTAAAGTAGCTGAAGTTTGCGGCATTAAATCTCTTGCATTGTTGGCAAGGTCGCCAATATCAACCATATCATAATAGCCGCTCTCACGAGTATTGCCGCCGTAATTTTCAGAGTTTTTGGCACTGCGTCCAAGTTGTGAGAAAAATTTTCTGGGACTTTGCGCCGAAAGTCTTAAAGCCTCAATTCCAAAATTTTCATAAGCCGTGCGAAGGTTAGGAATTTTGGTTAAATCGACAACTGATAAAGTTGCAGTATCTTCAGTCCACGCATCTTCACATCCCGCGTAATAGCCGTCACAAATAACTTGCCCTAAACGCGCGCCGCTCATTGCGGGATTTTCGCCTAAACTTTTTAACCAACTTGTATATTGCCAGCCGTTGCCGGGTTCAACTTCTTCAGAGGCAACCATATAATGTGCAAAGCCGTAAAGATTATTAGCCATTTCGTAAGTTGCCATTAAGCAAGTATCAAAGCCGATAACTTCAAAAGGCGGATTTTCTGTATTGGCGTCAAAGACTGCCGCAAAGGCGTCGCGGACTTCATTTAACGTTAAAATATTTCCCGTGCGTTCATCTTGACACAAGCCAAAAACGCTGCCGCCGCCATGATCCCAAAATACAAAAACGCGGTGATCTGCTTCAAAATTATCTTTGCCGAATTGTAAAAAGCTTGCTACCGTTTCGGCGTCGCCCATATCACTGTCTGCCGCCGTTACAAGTTCCTGCAAGCCGTCCGCGCTGTACAAAAGTAAATTGGTTGCGCCGGATTTTATAACGGCGTTTCGCCATTCTTTGGAGCCGCCCGCTTGAATTAAAACTTTTACATTGGCGGGCAGTTTCGCCTCAAGCATTTCTTCAATATCTTTTGTAGCCGCGCCGCCGTCAGTTTCAAGGTTACTTCCGCAAATGTACCAGTAAACAAGCCACGTATCGTCGGGGCTGAAAGTATCGGCGAAATGTTGAGCGTGCGTTTGATTCGGCTCCTCAACGTCAATATCATCAAGACAGCCGGAAACCAGAAACGCCATTGTAAAAATCGCCGACAAGAAAAAAATTTTCATATAGCGTCGAAAAATCATTTCATCACTTCCCAAAAAAATTAACCGGAAATTTTATCCGGCTTGAAAAAAATTTTTTAGTTATTCGCCTTCAAACTTTGAAACGGCGTCTCTTATTTTGCCTTTCAATGAATCGCCTTTATCGTTTCTGGGCTTTACGCCTTTTGAGCCGTCGTCTTTATTTACGGGGCTGCTTTTTTTTGCGTTTTTGAGTTTGCCGACCGCTTGAAGCAACGAGCTTTTTTTAGAATCTGCCATTTTAAATTCCTCCAATCTGAAATTTTTTACGGTTGTTATTTCGTGATTGTTGAAAAAAATCCTGTAACAGTTTTAAGTTTACACAAGCACTTTTTGAAATAACTGCTAAAAAAATCGTCGCGCAGGTTTTTAAAAAGCTTTTTGGAGTTTAGCCATAGCAGTAATGCCGCGTTGATGACCGACCCAGCCGGTTGCATTTATGTCAACTGCCCACGGACTAACTTTCAAAGGTTTAATAACCCAGCCAATTTCCAACATACCGCTTGAGCCGCCGTCACCCGCACTCGGTGTTTCATAATTTTTATAAGTTGCGGTAATGCCGCTTGCATTTTCGTATTGGTAAGCTAAGCCGGTATAAATTTTGCTAATCTTGCTTGTGCGGGTTGTTAATCTGTAACCGATTCTGAATCTGCCGCTGTCAGCTGAAGAAAAATTATAATGCTCGCCGCTTGATAAATCTGTATTCATACCATTTTGGTGCGCGTGGTAGTAAACGCTGTAAACGTCCAAAAGATTATTTTTGTTCAGTCGAAAAACCTTGCCCAATTTCAAATGCCCTGAAACAGTTGTAGCTAAAGTGTCATAGGTAACCCTTCCGAATACGCCGGTTTTATCTAAATTGTCGGATGCAAAATCAGTTTTAACTTTACCTGCGCGAATGCTTGTTTCATAGTAAAAGCCTTTTTGTAACATTCGGCGCGCAATTAAACCGCCCGCAATATATCTTGTGGAACCTGTGCCGTGCGTGCCGTCTGCAAGGTAAGAATCGTAATTGCCGTGCGCGTAGTCAACTATTGGCGCGATTGTAAAACGCCCGGAGCTACTTTCCAAACTTCTTGCAAATCCCAAATTGATACTTTTTGAAGTCATATCGACATAAGAACCGTTGCCCGCCTTTGTGCGTAACGAGCCGCCACCCGCGTTTGCAAAAATTTCCCAGCCTTTAGGCTCAACAATTACAATATTAGAACTTTCTTGTGGCGAATCTGCGCCTTCGTCATTTTCAAAATCAATGGTGGAATTTTCCGGCAAAGTTGGAGTGTCAAGCACATTTTCAGCAATTTCAATACCTGTGCCGCCGGAAAGTGGCAATGATTCAGTTTGTGGATTTAAAGCAGCGGGCGCATCGGTTACATTTGCAACAATGGAATTACCGGAATTTGACAGCATTAAGTCGTAGTCTAACGAAACGCCCTCTGTTAAAGTTCCAAAATTTGTAGCAGAATCAGTGATAAAACCGTTGGAATTTGTCATTAAATTAATCGTATCGCCAACAGTTAAAGTATTTGAATCACCGGCAAGGACACCCGCACGAATTGAAACGCCGCTTAAATCTGTAGCCGCCGAACCTGTAAACGTCAACATTGCATCGCCGCTTGCCGCGTCATTCGGTATATAAAAATTCAAATTGTCGAAGTTGTAAATATTTTGCGCGGAAATATTTTTATTGTAGACGTTCAAAACATTGCCTGAAGTTTCGCCGCTCGGCGCGTAGCCGCCGTAAAGATTTTCTAAATTTGTACCGCCGTAAAGATTAACCGTGTTACTTGAGGCGTTGCCGGTTGTAGTGTAGCCGCCGTAAATAGTGCCACTGTCCGTATCGTAAATATTTTTTACGTTGTTTGAATCATTAGTAATCTTTGGCGTATTGTCAGTAGTTTTATTGTCAGTAGGGTTATCATCACTTGGATTATCATCAGTTGGGTTATCGTCGCTGCTACTGCCAATCTGCGCGAGAATAGCTGTACCGTCATCATTGCGATAAACATTCAAAGGATACGTAAGAGAAACGCCTTCAGCTAAAGTTCCTGTATAAGATTTTGCCGCCGTAATTCCTGCGTCATTTTTCATTAAAGTTACAGTATCGCCGCTTGAAAGAGGGGAGCCGCCCTGTATTACCGCTTGAATATCTGTACTTGAAATGTCTGTTTGACTGCCGCCCGTCAAAGTCAACATTGCATCGCCGCTATTAATGTTGCTGTCAAGATAAAAATTCATAGTATCGAAATTTGCCACATTTCGGGCAGTAAGATTTTTTGTATAAATATTAAGCGTGTTACCGGAATGTTTTTCTACGTTAGAATATCCAAAAAGAGTTGCACTACTTAAATCGGGATTATTATAAATATTTACTGCGTTATCTTTAACTTCTTGCCCCAAATCGTCACTACTAGAATATCCACCATAAATTTTATTATAAATTCTTCCGCCATTTATATTTACTACATTACTTTTAACACTTCCGGTGATTCTATCATAATACCAAATTTGAGAACCATAACCACCATAAACATCTACAACGCTCCCACCATTTATGTTTACTGTATTATTGTAGACTCCCCCAAAAATCGTATAACCGCCATAAACATCGCCTATACTGCCGCCTTTTATGTTTACGGTATTATTGAAGGTTCCTCCAAGACCGTTTGCAATACCACCATAAACATATCGAACGCTCCCATTATTTATATTTATAAAATTATTTTGAGGTGGTGAAGTCTCATGACCTAATCCCCCTATAATGCTATTGTATTCATCGTTTTCGCTAACTTCTGTTGTTTCGCGGTTTATTGAATAATTATCTCCATTAACTTCAACTTCATTGTCTGAAGGCTCTGTAGGTTGAACAGTTACACTTTCGGCCCGGACAATTCCTACCCCCCCCCGTAAGAAATGGCGCAATTACGCCAACTGCGACACTTGCAAGTAAAAGTTTCTTGTATTTTAATTTCAAGATAAATTCTCCTTTCCAGAGACAAAAATCAACAATCTGATAAAATTTTATTCTGCGCGACGAAATATTTTCCTGCAGGATTAAAAGTGTTGCAGGCGCGGGCGTTAAATGCTAAAATTTCGCTTATTAAAATGGAGGAAAAATTATGTACGAATATTGCATTGGAATAGATTTTGGCACAACAAACACGCGGACAAGTTATTTTGTTGACGGCGAAAGAAAGTTTTTAACGACGCTGCCGAGTGTAATTTTTGTTGACGAGGCGGGCGAAGTCAGCGTTGGACTTGCCGCACAAAACAAAGGCGCGGTTCAGCCGGAAAATATGATTGGTTCTGCGAAAAAATATATCGGCAACCTTGAAATTGACAAAACTTGGAATTGCAACGGCTACATTTACAATTCAACAGATTCTGCGGTTGAAATTTTAAAAGAAATTCGGCGGCAGTTTATCGAGTGGAATAACCTTGAAGAAAACGTTGAAATTGGCGCGGTTATTACGGTTCCTGCGATTTTCAACGATAATCAACGCTCCGAAATTCGCAAGGCGGGCGAAATTGCCGACTTTGAAATTTTGTGGATTTTGGAAGATTCAACGGCGGCGGCTATTGAAATTTTCCATGATAAAATTATTGACAACAAAATTTTGATAATCGATATTGGCGGCGGTACTTTCGATATTTCAATTTTGGAAAAGGACGGGCAAACTTACCGCGCCCTTGCGATTGACGGTGAAGATAATTTTGGCGGCGATGACTTCGACAGGATTATTTTTCAGCGGCTGATTTACCAGATTGAAGACGAAGTTAAAATAAATCTGTCAAATTCTTTTACAGCGATGATTGCCGAAAGTGAATACAACAAACTTTTAAATCGCTTGATGATTGAGGCGCGCCGAATCAAGGAAAATTTGAGCAGCTCCGAACGCTGCGAAATAACTTTAAATGACTTGGTAAAATTTGACGGCAAAAGTTACTCTTTGCACTTTACAATTTCGCGCGCAGAATTTGATGAAATGTGCCGCCCCTTGTACGAAAAAATTTTTGACAGGCTGGAAAATTTTATACTTGAAAATAATTTGCGGCTTGAAGAAATTGGAAGTTTAATTTTGGCGGGCGGTACTTGCCAAATTCCCTACATTCGCCAAAAAATTTCCGGCGCACTCGGCAAAGTTCCTGAAAAACTTTCTGAAGATTTAAGGCTTACAGCAAGCGGCGCGGCGCGTGTTGCCGAAATGAAAAACGCTGAAGAAAATTTAAAGCTTGAAAGTGTCTTGCCGCATTCATTGGGCGTGGCGATTATGAACTTTGAACGAAAAATGGTTTTCGACCGGCTGCTTGCAAAGGGTACGCCCTACCCTTGCGAAGTTACGCGGGAATATGAAACGGCTTTTAACAATCAAACTAGAATTGACGTTAATATTTACGAAGCCGGCAACGAAAAAGAATCTGACTTGAAATTTCACAGATTCAGAGGTACTTTGAGTTTAAAAAATCTGCCGCCCGCGCCGAAAGGTAAAACTTTTGTTGACGTGAAATTTGAATACACTGAAGATCAAAGTTTAAGGGTTACGGCGATTGACAAACAACGCGCCAATCACTTTGAACGCCAAATTATTGAAAAACCTGCGCGACTTGAGGAAAAATTTTATGACAAAAGAAATTGACATAATCACGCTTTTTCCTGAAATGTTTAAAGGTGTATTCGGCGACAGCATAATTAAGCGCGCCGTTGACAATAAAATTTTGGAAATTCGCTTGACGCAACTTAGAGAATTTGCCCTTGGCAAACATAAACAAGTTGACGATTCGCCATTTGGCGGCGGCAGCGGTATGGTTTTAAAGCCGGAGCCAATGTTTCGCGCCGTGCGTTCAGTTTTGCAAAATTCCAATTCGCCGTCGCGCAGAATTATCATCACGGATCCCGCCGGTAAAACTTTCAATCAAGAAAAAGCAAAGGAATTGGCAAGCGTCGATTGGCTGATAATAATTTGCGGACACTATGAAGGCTTTGACACGCGAATTTATAGTTTGGCGGACGAATTAATTTCAATCGGCGATTATGTTTTGACGGGCGGCGAAATACCGGCAATGGCGATAGTTGACGCGGTTGCAAGAATGTTGCCGGACGTTTTGGGCGCGGCAGATTCGGCTGAAACTGATTCATTTTTTGACGGAATGTTAAGTTATCCGCAATACACGCGCCCGCGCAATTTTGAAGGTATGGAAGTACCTGAAGTTTTACTTTCCGGCAACCACGCCGAAATTTCAAAGTGGCGGCAAATGAAGGCTTTTGAAAATACAATGCAACGCCGCCCTGATTTAATTTTTGGGAGAGATTAAATGAAAAAATTTCTGATAATAGCAGTGCCGCTTGTTTTGGTTGCGTTCGTGGCAATGGGCGTTTGCAGTTGGCAGGCAATGCAGAAAGTTCAAACTTTGCCGACGTATTCAATAAAATTAATTCGTGACGCCGCCGAAAATCACGATACAGAAACTTTTTATCGGCTCGTTGATACAGAAAAAATTATCGAAATTGCGGCTGAAGAAATTATCACGGCAAAAATTAATGACGGCTTAAACTCAATGACTTATTCGACGCTTGAACTTTCCAACGAGTATGAAAACCTGCGCGAGGATTTTATTAATGCGGGTAAAATTTTTCTCAAAGATTATATTTCAACGGGCAAAGTAAATTTTTCGGCTGATTCAACAGAAATGCAGGAGTGGCTGAAAAATTCCGGCGTCGATACTTGCACTATTAACAATTATTCAAACGCGGTTGTTCGTGACGGCGTGGCTTATTCGACGGTTAATTTTCACAACGGCGCAATGAATTTTGATTTTGCAGTTGAAATTACAATGCAAAGACTCAACGACAACGAATGGCGAATTGTTGAGGCTAAAGGCTTTGAAGGCTATTATCTCGGCGTTATACGCGCGCTGAAAATTCGGCTTGAAAGTTTAAACGCGCCAATTCAAGATAAAATTGCTGAAACTTTTATAGTTAAAAATTTTGACGCAGAAATTACGGACGGCGACGAATACGGCTTTTCACAAAATTTAAAAATTTCACTTGACGCAGATTTTTTTTCGGATAAGCCGGTAGAAAAAATTATTGGGCGCGTCATAATCGACGGACGCGACGGCAAGGCAGGAATTACGCCCTTTGAACTCGAAATTACAAATGCAGAAAACGGCGTACAAACTTTTGAAATTAACAAAATTTTAAACCCGTTCGTTAAGCAAGATTCTGACGTTATGAAACGCGGTTTGCGAAAATCTGCGCTACATATCGAAGTTACAGAAATTGATTATCTTGACGGCACAATTTTAAAAGAGTACGAAAGGCTGCCGGAATAAAAAATGTATCTGAAAATTAATTTGATGCTGATAGCGTTGAGCGTGCCGCTGTCTTTTGTAATTCCACCAAGATTTGCATTTGAAAACAATTTGATAGAAAATTTACAAGTGGCGGTACTGGTATTTTCGGCGTTGTTAAATTTCAAATGGAGTTTATCCGCTAAAAATTCAAATGCAAAGTGGTTTCACAGATTTTGCGCTGCTTTACTTTTGCTTTTTGCAATTCGGGAGTTAAGCTACGGGCGCGTTTTCTTTCAAACAGGCGAATTACCGTCAGGCGAACCAATTTTTATAATGATGTCAGAGTTTCCGTACCGCCTGCAAATTTATATTTTTTTGACGATTTACATTTTGGCGTTGCTGGTGATACTTTTAAAATTCATCCCGCTGAAAAAAATGTTGACTTCAGAAAAACCGGTTGCGGCGTTAATCGTTATGGTTAGTGCAATCATTTTGTCACAAATTGGGGAGCGCGGTTATTTTATAGGCAAAGAGTGCGGCGAAGTTTTGGAAGAAATTAACGAACTTATCGCCTATTTAACTTTTCCTCAAATTTGCTGTTACTATCGTAAATTTTTTAAAACTTGATTGGAGATATTTTTATGGAAAATAAATTGCCCGCCGTATCAGTGATTATTCCAATGTACAACGTTGAAAAATATATTTCTGAAACTTTGAACAGCATTTTTGGGCAAACTTTAAAAGATTTTGAAATTATAGTTGTCAACGATTGCAGCACGGATAACAGCGCAAAAGTTGTTGAAAGTTTTATACCGAAATTCGGCGGGCGTTTAAAGCTGATTCATACGAAAACCAACAGAGGCTGTGCCGGAATTCCGCGCAACAAAGGCTTAGAATTTTCACGCGGCAAATATATTTATTTTATGGACAGCGACGACGTTATTTCAACGGGGACGCTTGAACTTTTTTATCAAACGGCTGAAAAATATCACTGTGACGCCGTTTTGGGGCAAAAATATTTTATGTCAACCGGCGTTGGAAAGAATTTCTTGAAACAAGCCGTACTTATAGGCGATGTAAAAGATACAACTACCAAAATGGTTACTGAAGATTTGGCGTTAAGAGTTAAAACGTGGAGTGAAAATGTTTTTGAAGTATCGCCGGGACTAAAATTTTTGCGGCGTGATTTTTTGGTTGAAAACGAAATAAAATTTCTGCCGATTATGCAAGAAGACAGCCTTTGGACGTTTGAAATTATTTGCCTTGCGAAAAATATTATAGTGTTGCCGCACGCTTTTTATATTGTGCGCCGTTATGAAAATTCGCTAAGTACAAGGGCGTTGAATACCAATTTTGATTTCGGCGGAATTTTTAACAAGGTTGACAGAATTATTAACGGCTTGAAACACGTTGATGAATTTATGGGCGGGCTTGAATTTTTTCAAAAAAATCCTGCGTACCGGCAAGCCGTCATTACTCATATTGTTATGCAAAATGTCGGTTGGCTTACTAGAGTTTACGGCAACGTTCCGCAATTCCAGTTTTACGAAAAATTAAAAGAAGTGCTTGCAAAGGATACCGGCGATTGTGACGTTTTAATTTCTTGTCTTATCAGCAGTTGGATTAAGGCGGCTAAAATTTCAACCGGTAAAAAATAAATCATTCAGTTTAATTGTAGAAAGGGGCTTTTTTATGGAAAATAACTTACCTGCGGTTTCAGTGATTATTCCAATGTACAACGTTGAAAAATATATCGGCGAACTTTTAGAAAGTTTAAGTTCACAGACTTTAAAAAATTTTGAAGCAATTATTGTGAATAACGGCTCTACAGACGGCAGCGCGGTAATTGTTGAAAATTACATTAAATTGGTTGAGGACAATGACAGATTCAATCTGATTAACATAGAGAAAAATACCGGCGGTCCCAGTGTCCCTCGCAATCAAGGCTTAGAAATTTCACGCGGCAAATATATTTTCTTTATGGACAGCGATGACGTTTTAACTCCAACTGCCCTTGAGGAAATGTACACGCTTGCAGAAAAATTTCAAGCTGATGTTATTTATTGCGAAAGATATTTTATGTCTGAAGGAATTGGCGAAGACTTTAAAAGAAATATTCACGTAGCTGAAACCAGAATTCAATCCGGTGAATTTGTCAAAGAGCCCACAATCCTTAGCGATGATTTATCAATAAGATTCATTGAATATTTTCAAAATCGTTTTTGGATGACTCCTTGGCTTCGGCTTTTATCTAGAGATTTTTTAATAAATAATGATATAAAATTTCCAATCGTAAATCATCAAAATGATGGTTATTGGGCATGTGAAGTTTTATTCTTGGCTAAAAAATTTGTTCGTGTTCCGAATATTTGCTATATAAGACGCATGAGAACAGAATCTTTGTCGAGTATGAAAAAAAACGTCAATCAATTTGTCAGACGTTGGCTGGAAAGAGACATAAAAGCTTTAAAAAATTTAGATTCGTTTATGAATAAATTAGAATTTTTCCGTCAACATTCCAATTGTCGATATGCAATTCTTAATAGGGGCGCGTTCATTGATTTACAAAACACATTGATGGCTTGTGCGGATTTGCCTGCAGATATTATTTATGAAATTATTAAAGAAGAATTTGCCGATTATTTAGGCAAAGATGATTTATTGGTTGCTTACCTTATAACGAACAATTTAATGATGATTAAAAATTTAATTCGCACTCAACAAGAATTGGATGAGTTGCGTCAATCTTATAAATCATTCAATAATTAACGGGGAAAATGTAGATGCTTTTTAATATAAAAGTTTTTGGGATTGTGCAAGGCGTAGGATTTCGACCGTTTATCAGTCGAATTGCCGACGCTTTTTTTATTTTTGGCAGCGTGGCAAACAAGGGCTCGTACGTTGAAATTTTTGCACAAGGCACGGCTGAAAATCTTGAAAAATTTGTGCGGGCGATAACTGAAAAAGCTCCGCCGCGCAGTGCAATTTTAAAAATCGACGTTACAGAACTTGCCGCCGCCAAAAGTTTTACTGATTTTAAAATTATCGAAAGTGAACGCGAGGCGGGCGATATTTTTGTTTCGCCGGATATTGCAATTTGTGAAAACTGCGCGAGGGAATTGTTTGATAAAAATAACCGCCGGTACTTGCACCCTTTCATAAATTGCACGGCTTGCGGTCCGCGCCTTACAATTCTGGAAAATATGCCCTATGACAGGGAAAGAACTTCAATGAAAGATTTTCCAATGTGCGAAAGTTGCACCGCCGAATATTTTAACCCTGCCTCGCGCAGATTTGACGCCCAGCCTGTTTGCTGTAATAATTGCGGTCCAACGGTTTATATTTTAAATTCACATGAAAAGAATCACGCCGCAATTAAAAAAGTACGAAAAATTTTGGCAGCGGGCGGAATTGCGGCAATTAAAGGTATTGGCGGTTTTCACCTTGCTTGCGATGCTAAAAATTTTGCCGCAGTTCAAAAATTACGTGAAAGTAAAATTCGCCCGTCAAAACCTTTCGCCGTAATGTTCAAAGATATTGCCGCCGTTAAAGCAGAATGTATCTTGACTGACAATCAAAAAAGTTTTCTTGACAGCCCGCAAAAACCAATTATCCTGCTACAAAAAAAATTTAACTGTACAATCGCCGAAAATGTTGCTCCGGCAATTAATAAAATTGGCGCAATGTTGCCCTATACGCCGTTGCATTTGCTGATTTTCAATTTCCCTGACGAAATAAAAAATTTCCCTGCCGCGCTGGTAATGACGAGCGGCAACCCTTCCGGCGTTCCAATTACAATCGATGATGAAGACGCGCTGAAAAATTTAGAATGTGACGTGATTATTTCAAATGACAGAAAAATTTTACTGCGCGCCGATGATTCGGTTATGGATTTTATTGAAGATACGCCCTCAATGATTCGCAGGAGTCGCGGCTACGCGCCGTTGCCAATTTTTTATGAAAATCCCCTAGCCCTTAGTCCTTATCCCCTAACCCCTACCTTAGCGATAGGCGGCGAACTTAAAAATACTTTCTGCCTTGCGAAAAATAATTTGCTGTATCCTTCGCCCTATATTGGAGACGTCGGCGATTTACGCACGGTTGAAATTTTGAAAAGTTCGATTAGCCGAATGATGGATTTACTGGAAATTGCGCCAAAAGTTGTGGCTTGTGATTTACACCCGCGCTATCAAACTTCAAAAATTGCCGCCGAAATTGCAGAAAATTTGAATGTTCCATTGATAAAAATTCAGCACCATTGGGCGCACGTTTTGAGTTGTATTGCTGAAAATAATTTTGGCGGCGAGGTAATAGGCGTGGCGTTTGACGGCACAGGTTACGGCGATGACGGCACGATTTGGGGCGGCGAAATTTTTATTTGCGATACAAAAAATTACAGGCGCGTCGGACACATTGCAAAGTTTGTACAGGCGGGCGGCGATAAATCTGCGCGAGAAAGTTGGCGTTCGGCGGTTGCAATGCTGAAAGAGTTTTCGCTTGCAAAAACTTTAAATTTGACTGAAGAAAAAAATCTTGCCACACAAATTTTAATGATGGAAAAAAATTTAAATTGCGTGGAATCTACAAGTTGCGGGCGGCTCTTTGACGCGGTTAGCGCAGTTTTGGGAATTTGCAAAATTTCAAGTTACGAAGGGGAATCGGCTATGAAACTTCAATGCATGGCTGAAACTTCAACAGAAAATCTTAGCGGTAATTTTGAAGTTGACAAAAATTTAATTTTACCGACTGATAAACTTTTTACAGAAATTCTGTCGCGCAGATTGAACGGCGGCAACGTTGCAGATTTGGCGAAATTTTTTCACGTTCAACTTGCCGAATTGCTCGCGCAGGCTTGCGAAATTATTTCCTTACAGACAAAAATAAAAACCGTCGCACTGAGCGGCGGCTGTTTCCAAAATTCGCTTTTAACTTCCTTGACGCTTGAAAAATTAAAATTGCGCGGCTTAAAAGTTTTGCGCCATAAATTAATCCCGCCAAACGACGGCGGACTTTGTTTAGGTCAAGCATTGGCGGCAAAATTCGTAAACCTGCCGAAATTAACATAACATTGACGATTCAAGCGCGGGTTGCTGTTAGGGTCATTCATTATAAGCGCGGCACCGGTTGAGGCGGGACATTTGCCCTTGTTTGCAACAAAATTCATATGCAACTCAACTTGTGGCGCGTCTTCACCCATTGAATAGTAAACGCCCAAATTATTTTCTTCGTAAGGATTCAGATTGTTGAAAAGAATATCAAGCAAAGTTGACACGTCAATTTTTTTAGGATTAAATTCAACTTCGACGCCGGAAATTTTTTCAATACTGCGCGGCTCTCTGTAAGCGTAACTTATAACATTTTGCGCGGCAATATTCCCCGCCGTAACTTTTATAACGCCTTTGACGCCTTCAAAAGTTTCAATCAAAATATTTAAATCGCCGCTGAAATAAATTTTTTTCGTGTACAAAATTTCTCACTTCTTCAAAAAATCATCAGTATAAATATCTTCAAAAAGTCCCTTCAAACCGACGGGATTAACAGAAATAATTCTTGTATCGGGATAATATTGTTGGGTAAATTTTTTATATCTGGCGTAGCCGACTTTCATTTTGTGCGTTGCCATATTTTTATTGCCTTTGATATGGTTGGGATTGGAATTTTCATAGAAATAGCCGTTTGAGGCAGTGTCACAACCGACAAGGTAAAGTTCTTTTGGATATGTAAAAAGTGCAAAACCCAACGCGGAACCGGCTATTGATCCATTTGAAAAAATCGGATGCAAGCAGATATTCTGCTCTATCGGTTTTTCAAATGAATTATCCTTAATATAACAACGAACATTATTCATTGAATAAATCTCCTCGCCAAAATCAAGTAAACGCCAAGTATTCCTTGCAAGATGCTTGCCCATAAAAATTTTATGACGGATTTTTTCAAAGCCCTGCTGCATTTTTATTTCTGAATTTTTGTTTACATTTCTGTCGCCGGTAAAAAGATAATCAAAAGAAATATCCTCCCGCCGCCACGCAAAATTTAAAGCGATATGAATTGCGTCCGGCATTGGTTTATAGTATTTTGCGCTTGGACCGCTGCCTACGATGACAACTTTTTTACCGCGAAAACGATTTTTATATTCTGCAAAGGCGGCAGTATTTGTTTCGCAAACTTCCTGTTGCTCGGCAATTCTAAATTCCATTTCACGGAATTTTTCTGTAAAGTGATTCATAAACCAATTTATCATTCCGCCGGAGCCGTAAAATTTTTGCAGTTCATTTTGAAATTGTTTAATTAAATTTTCTTCAATAAAAATAATTTGCTTAAATCCAATTCTTTTAAGATTTTGTTGAATAGTTTCATGGTATTGATTGGGAGCCGTCACAAATAAAACCGCCGTATCGCGGAAATGCGGCAACAAGTTTAAAGGCAATACCGGTCTTTCAGCCACAAATAATTCCTGAAATTCATTCATAAACGCTTCAACAGCGACACAACAGATTCTGTCAATGTGATTGTAATATTTCAGATAATCCAAAATAACATTGGCGTTATTCCAATCATTGACGGGAAAAATTATATTTTCCTTGTAAGTGTAAAGCAACCTGATAAAATTTCCCAAATCGTTGACGTACATTCTTATATTGCCGCGAATAAGATTTTCCCATTGATTTTTAATTTCGTCCGGCAAATTGAAAGTAACGCAGCAGGTATTTACAGCCGGATTTTTACCGGGCAAAAAATTAATCGTCGAAAAATATTTGCTAAATAAATTGGCGTATTGTTGCGGCGACCAGATAGTACAATGAGCGTTTTCGCCATTTGGAAGAATAGAGGCGGCTTTTGCATGGTGTAAATGGAAGAAAACATTTTGCGAAATTGACGCGATACGCGCCACAGTTTCCGGCAATTCGTCTTCAGGGATATGTTCCAAAACGTCAGTATTAACGACTAAATCAGCTTTATCGACGGGCATTTTAGAAAATTTTTCAACCGCCGGATCGTAGCCGTAAACTTTGACGTTGGGATATTTTTCAGCAAGTGCTTTAACCAAGCCGCCCTTGCCGCAACCATAATCTAAAATTGTTTTCGGCTTTAAAAAATCAATCAGCGCGGAAATTGCTGCTATGCAATCTATACCCCCCCCGCCATATGATGTATTCATTTTGTGCATAGTTTTGTAAAGCTCCAAGTTTTTCATACAAGATTTTAACCCCCATAAATTTTATTTTGGATATGTCACAACAAACGGCTGATTGCGTTGGTTTTTCGGCAAAAGAGAATGATCATACCACATTGAAAAAAATCTCCAGCCGTTGCCGATGGTGTAGCCGTCTTGCTTGTGGTCGCTTGTATCGTACGGATCAACAAAAATTAAAACGTCGTCCAAATCTGAATCAATATTCATCGAATCGTAGCCGATTATAACGCGCCAATGTCCGCCCCATTCCACATTTTCAACCAAAATTGGAACGCCGCGTTGCAAATTTCTAACTACAAATTTTTTAAAATCGCTGTAAGTTTCAATAGGTTTTGAAGTCAAACTGCTTTTAACGTTCCAGCCGATTTTCTCAAAAAACTTTGCCATGTTTGCGGTATTCGTTCCGACCTTATCACTCGTTTTCATTTCGGCGGCAAGTTGCATTTCGTCATAGTTATTATTTTTGTAATACTGCAAGACAGTAAGCGCGGCGGCAGGTCCGCAGGTGTATTCGGTAGTTTGCTGGTACGTTGGATATTTCGGCAAAATAATTAAGCTGTCAGTCGAAGTCATATTGTAAAAATCCGGCTCGGTAAAATAAATCGATTCTGCATGATTAATTTCAGCGGGCGCGGCGGCGGCTCCTTCATCTTCAGCACTTGCAAAATTTGCACTGAATAAAAATGTTGCCGCCAATATTGCTGTAAGTTTTTTATTCAAAAATTTTTTCCTCCATTAAAATTTAAAAAATCCCTCGCGCAGTTTTGAACGCTTAAAACGCCCTGTAAGCCGCCTTAGTTTTTTTGATACTTTTATACTAAAACATCTTGAAAAACAATTCTAAGGGCAATTCTGCGCGCCTACAGCCAAAATTTTTAGCTTGCAGTAAATAAATCTACTTGACGCTCGGCGGCGCGTTTCACGTCGAACATTTTTATTAATTCTGCAACCGCTTGAGTTGGTGAAATGACGCCGCTTAAAACTGCCTCTTTAATTTCCGGCATTCGCCCCGTTATTACCGCGTCGCCAAAAAATAAATTGTGTAAATGTTCATCAATCATTGCGTGCATCCAGTCTAAAAGTTGCCCGTCTCTGCGTTTTTGAAAGACGCCGCTTTCAGTTGTAACGCGCTTGAAAATCTGTATGACTTGCCATAAATCGTCAAGCCCTGTTTTTTCAACGGCACTTGCCAAATAGGCGTGCGTTTGCCAGCCTTCAGTTGCCGGGCGTATAAACTCAATCATTCGCTCGTATTCGCCGCGTGCAACTTTCGCCTTAATCAAATTATCGCCGTCCGCCTTGTTAATTACAATGGCGTCAGCAAGTTCCATAACGCCCTTTTTTATCCCCTGTAAATCGTCGCCCGCGCCCGTCAAAACTACCAACATAAAAAAATCTACCATTGAACGAACGGTTGTTTCAGATTGTCCGACGCCTACAGTTTCAATTAAAATCACGTCGTAACCTGCCGCCTCGCACATTAACATTGTTTCGCGGCTTTTACGCGCCACGCCGCCCAATGTTCCGCCTGCAGGACTGGGACGAATAAAAGCCTCTTCACGGCGGCTTAAAGTTCCCATTCGTGTTTTATCGCCTAAGATTGAACCCTTTGTAACCGAACTTGTAGGGTCTACAGTCAACACGGCGATTTTATAGCCCATATCGCAGAGCATATTTCCGAACGCCTCAATAATCGTAGACTTGCCCGCGCCGGGTACGCCGGTTATTCCAACTCTTAAAGCCTTGCCGGTGTGCGGTAAGAGCCGCTGTAAGACGCGCTGCGCCTTTGCAAAATGTTTTGGGCTGTTACTTTCAATTAACGTTATCGCCCGTGAAAGTATCAGCCTGTCGCCCTTTAAAACGCCGTCAACGAGTTCATCTTCAGTAAGTACCGCCCGCCGCTTGAATTTGTAATTCGGGTTGATATTTCCAACGGTTGTATCTTTAATCCCTTCAATTCCGCTCATTACCGCCGATTGATTCGATACAGCCCATTCCGGCGTTGTTGTTGTGTAATTCGCCACACTTCCTGCCTCCTTTAAAAAAAAAGTGGCAAGTCATTTCTTGCCACCGATAAGCCGCAATAACTGCAACTAAACCGTAAATATCTTTATTTCAAGAGGATAGCCGACAAATCAAAGTCGACCGTCCTTTTTAAATTGCCAAAAAAACTTTCAAAAAACCTTAGTAACTGCAACTAAACTATCACAAGTGTTTGTAATCTGATTGAAATTATAGCCGCAAAATCTTAACTTGTCAATTCCTTGTACATTTTCATTAGAGCCGCCACAATTTCTGATTCTGTCATAGTTTCACTGAAGCCGTACGCCGCCAAAACTACCCTATCGTTTGCCAAATGTGCCGCGCGTAATTCGGCGGGCATTGTCTTTTCATCGTACAAGTAAGCTAAAGTTTTTCCCTCAAAATCTGCGCGAGTGGCTAAAATTTTTTCGGCAGTTGTACAAATTTTGGCGCGTTGCTCACTCGTAGGATTGCACCAAATAAAATTGTTGTACACAATATCTTTGCTGTAGCGATAATCTGATTTCAGCCGCCCGCAGACCGTACGCACCCACGCCATATGTACCGAGCTTGTCAAAACTCCAAAAAGATAAAATTTCGCACGCCGTACATTTTCCAAAACTTCACGCGCTGTAGTTTCAAGCGGTAAAAAATTATCCTCTATCTGAATTTTTCCTGAACGGGGGGGGTGGTGGAAGTCAAGGCGCGGTATTTCTCAAACAAGGCGGCGGTTATCTGCGCTTCAGAAAAATTTTCGTCGAAGCCGTACGCCGCCAAAACTGCTTTATCGTTTGCCAAATGTGCGGCGCGTAATTCGGCGGGCATTGTTTTTTCATCGTACAATTTCGCAAGTGTCCAATCTTTGAAGTTTGAAAGCACGTCTAAAATATTTTGAGCGGTACGTTCAATTTCGGCGCGTTGCTCGGCAGTTGGAGTACACCATACAAAATTGTTGTAGACAATATCTTTGCTGTAGCGATAACGACTTTCCAGCCGCCCGCAGACCGCCCGCGTCCACGCCATATGCACGCTGCTAATTAAAATTCCAAAATGATATATCGTGGCGTCAGGAATTGTTAAAATATCCCCGTTGGCAATAATATTTTTGTCAATGAATCCTATTGGAATATAACGGCGATTTTCTGAACTAGTAACAGGAATCGCAATATAATCTGAATTAGGTTGACGAATTTCAGCAAAAAGCATTGGATTCTGTGCTGCTCTAATAGTGCCACTACGACTACTTTTTAGCCTAAATTTTTTTAATTTTTCAACACGTTCAGCAACCAGCGGCATTGATAAAATTTCTTCAAGTGAAACTCCTACAAGCCACAGGCAATAACGCCGCTTGCCGTTAATAAAATCATCAGCTCCCATATAACGACGAATATATTTTTTAGCGGCAGGTTCACGTTTTATAAAATCTTCATAATTTTCAGCAGTAATAATTAAATTTCCGTCGTCAATTATAATGCTACCTTTATTCATTTCGGGGACGGGGCAAACAGCCTTAGTGCGGCTTTCAACAAAAACGTTTTCGCCGTCAACTAAATAGGCGTTAATATTTTTGGCTGTTATAATTTTTTCGCCGTCGTGGATAGTTTTATTTTTGCGACTTTTGCCCGCGCTGAAACCAATAATGACGCAGTGAACAGCCGCCATTTTGTCAGAATCACTTGTCCATTTGAAAGTACGGTAAACAAAATCGAAGTGAATTTTCTCAAAAAGCGGCTTCCATACAACGGCAACTTGCTCGCCCTGCGTGATTGAATTTGTAGAAACAAACGCGCAGCGAATATCCGTGTCTTGAATAAATTCAGCCGCCTTGAAGTACCACGAAACAACATAATCAAGCTTTTTGGTTTTTAAGTGCGTGGCGTCAAGCAAATCTTGTTTTTGTTGCGGCGTCTGGTAAGTGTAGCCGACATAGGGCGGGTTGCCAATGATAAAAATTTGTTTGCCGGTTAGTGTATCTTTCGGTAAAATGTCATTCCAATCAATTTGAAGGGCGTTAGCGTTGACAATTTGGCGGTAGGAGCTAAGGGGCAAGCCTGAATTTTTATCAGTGCCCAAAATCGCCTCCGTGCGTTGGAAGGCTTTATTTTCAGAAATCCACAGTGCAACCTGCGCGACGGCGGCGGCGTAGTTGTTAATTTCAATCCCGTAAAATTGGCGAATTGAAACTTTGATTGAATCCTTGATATTGCCGGAAAAAGTACAGCCGCTGATTTTTAGTTCACTGATAATATCGTTTTCAAGGCGGCGCAGCGATAAATAAGTTTCAGTCAAAAAATTACCGCTGCCGCACGCGGGGTCTAAGAAAATCATATTGGATAATTCGGTTTGCAAATTCAGCAGGTTATCAATTTTGTCCGGCGTGTCGCGTCTAGCCCGGTTGAATCTTTTCTTGAGCCCGTTGAAAAAAAGCGGGTCGATAATTTTATGAATGTTTTCAACGCTTGTATAATGCATACCTTCAGCGCGGCGGGCGTCATCGTTAAGAATCCCTTCAAACATTGCGCCAAAAGTCGGCGGGTCGATTTTTTGCCACGGGAATTTTGGAAAATCTTCAAAAAGCCCTTCGATAATGGCGCGGCGAATTTCAAAATCTGTACTGTCTTGAAAATCAGGAATGGTAATATTTTCCTCGAACAAGCCGCCGTTGACATAGGGGAAATTTTTTAATTCATCTGAAATTGAATCGTCGCGCAGATTTTCAGCTTGATTAAGGACGTTAAAAAGTTCCTTCAAAGTTTCACCGGTATATTTGTGATTTTCAAAATATTTTTCAAGAATGTTGCCGCCAATTAATTTTGAATCATCGGCGTAGTAGAGAAACACCAACCGCATACAAAGTTTATTTAAATTTTCAATGTCATTTTTATTGTAGTATCCCCTTAAAATTTTGCGAATTTCACGAATGATGACGGCGGCAGTTTTAGAAATTTGAACTTCCGCTTTAAGTGTATCGTCATTTGGATCAACGAGAAATTTTAAGTACTTGATATTTTCGTGGAGTTCACGAAGCCTGAAAGTTACTACAGGGTTATTATTTTCAAAATCCGGAGACAAAGAATCTTTTGAGCGCACATCATAAATCCTGAAAGTTTGAAAGTTGCAGGTAACAACCCAATGAATACAATCTTCCGAATGCTCTTTTTCATCGTTGTAACCTTCAACGTAGCGTTTCGCCTGTTCAAAGGGCGTCAACATTGCGCCGTCGGATTGAAGATATTTTTTATCTAAATTTTTACCGCGCTTTTTCTGTTCAATCAAAACTTTTGTACTTTTAATAATGGCGTCATATTCTTTTTCGCTGTCTTCAACATTGACAGTTTCATTAAAATCGATAAGTTCAAAGCCGTCTTCGACTTCAAAAATATTTTCAAGTAACTTTGTCCAAAAATGTTGAGTGTTGCTTGTTTCCCTCTTGCCGCGCCCGTTCCATTTGGCGGCAAATTTTTTAGCGGCTTTAATTTGCTCCTTGTCAGTCATAAAATCACCCGCGCCAATTATAACACAAAAACAGGGAAAGCCCCGACTCTTGCCGAGACTTTCCCTGCGCGCGTTTTGAGTGTAACGCTAACTATTGGCGGGATTGTCAGTTTTTAGTGTCTGTCCCACCACTTGCAAATGTAGTGACCAATTACACTTGCCGCCAACGACACTATGAATGATGTAAACACAGATGAGCCCTCCCTTCCACGTCGGATTATCCCGCGTTTTAAAGGGGACTGACAATGATGTAATTTTATCAAAAATTTAATTTTTTTCAACTGTGTATTGCTAAAAAAAATTATTGGTGATATACTATAAAAAATGATGTAGACACAATGTAGCCAATAAAAAAGCCCCGACTGACCATCGGGTTTTTTTACGCCCAAAATAAATTGAAAAGCTCGGCTGATTGTCGAGTTTTTTTCAGTTTTAGGGGAAAAATTTTGAAACTTGACCGTTGAAAAAGAAACTGTTAGACTTTGAAAGAAAAAACAGAAAGGGCGGTTGAGTATGCACAATTTTGAATATTACACACCAACAAGAATAATATTTGGGCGCGGGGCGGAAAAATGCGTCGGCGATATGATTAAAAAATACGGCGGCAAGCGTGTTTTGGTACATTACGGGATGGGCAGCGCGGTTAAATCCGGCTTAATCGGGCGCGTCAAACAACTTTTGGATGATGCAGGGCTTTTTCACGTGGAATTGGGCGGCGTTGTACCTAATCCGCACCTTGATAAAGTCCGTACCGGCTTCGCGCAGGGTACGTTGAATCAAGTTGACTTTATTTTGGCGGTAGGCGGCGGCAGTGTCATAGATTCAGCTAAGGCGATAGCGTTTGCACTTGCCGAGCCGAAAGAAAATGTTTGGGAACTCTTTGAACATAAAAGAACGCCTAAGGCGTCCTTGCCGGTCGGTTCAATCTTGACAATTTCGGCGGCGGGCAGTGAAATGAGCCGAAATGTTGTTATCCTGAATGAACAAACAAAGAAAAAGCGCAGTTTCGGAGACGCGCTGGCACGCCCAAAATTTGCGATTATGAATCCTGAATTTACAATGACTTTACCGGATTATCAAACAGCGGCGGGCTGCGTCGATATTATGATGCATACAATGGAGCGTTACTTCACGAACGGCGGCAATATGCAACTTACCGACTCAATCGCTGAAGGTCTTTTGAAAACGGTTATGCACAATGCAAACATTCTCCGCCTTAATCCCAAAAACTACAACGCGCGCGCAGAAATAATGTGGGCGTCAAGTTTGGCGCACAACGGCTTAACCGGTTGCGGCAATGACGGCGGCGATTTTGCCACTCATAATCTTGAATATGAAATTAACGGTATGTTCAATACAACGCACGGCGCGGGGCTTGCGGCACTTTGGGGCAGTTGGGCGCGTTACGTTTATAAACATTGTATGCCGCGTTTTGTTCAATTCGCCGTAAATGTTATGGGCGTCGATAAAACCGGTTTAAGCGAAGATGAAATTGCTCTGCGCGGTATTGAGGCAATGGAAAATTTCTACCGCAAAATTGGTATGCCGACAAAACTTTCTGAACTTGGAGTTAGTCCTACTGATGAACAAATTCAAGAAATGGCTGAATCCTGCGAAGCTGCAACGGGCGGCGGCGTAGGTTCCGCGCAAAGAATTTATTTTGATGATATGGTTAAAATTTATGAAATGGCAAGATGAAACTTTGTCGAGAATTTTATTTGCGCTCCGGCGTGGAAGTTGCCAAAGATTTAATCGGTAAAAAATTAGTTCACAATTCGGCGGCGGGCTTAACGGCAGGAATTATCGTCGAAGTTGAGGCGTATATGGGCAGAATTGACAAGGCGGCGCACGCTTACAAGGGACGAACTGCACGCACTGAAATTACTTTTGGCGAAGGCGGCTTTGCATACATTTATTTAATTTACGGCAGAAATATTTGTATGAATGTTGTTGCAAACGTCAAGGAAATTCCGGACGCCGTTTTAATACGCGCCTTGCAACCTGTCGAAGGAATTAATTTAATGATTGAGCGGCGGCAAAAAAATAATCTGCGCGAATTGTGCAACGGTCCCAGCAAATTAACTCAAGCAATGGCAATTACAAAAAATCATTACGGCGTTGACTTATGCGGCGATGAACTTTTTATTGAAACAGTTGAAGATTTTCAGCCGGAAATTGTTGCAACGCCACGAATTAATATTGACTACGCGGGAGATGCGGCAAAATTTTTATGGCGTTTCATTCAAAAAAATAATCCCTGCGTTTCAAAATAACTTGCAATTTTTAGCGGCGGCGTTTATAATTTCAGCGTGATTTAAGATAAAAAAATAAAGTGTCCACGAATATCACAGGTGCAAAGAAAAAACCCCAAGACCTCCGGACAAGGTTAATTGGGGTTTGCGCCTATTCAGCGCGATTTGTGCTCATTACCGCAACTTCTTGCGAAGCTTGTCGAGCCACTTGTGGACGTGTGGAGAAATTAAGTTTACGAATACGCCCACTGCGACAGATTTTAATATATCTAATACAGTGTCCACGATTACCACCTCCCTCTGTTACCAGAGTGGTTGCGGTAACGTGGATATTTTAATTTGCGTAAAATTTTTTGTCAACGCACTTGAAAAAACGGCGGCAACGTGGCAATATTTCAGCAAAAAGAATGGGCGGGATAAATTATGGACTCTGAATATTTGCGCCTGCTGTACGTGTTTACAGATTTAATTTTGCCGTTAATCGTAGGATATTTTCTTCATCAGAAAAAACTTTTGCCGGAAAAATTTACAAATTGGCTGATTAAATTCAACGTCATTGCAGTTTATACTTTGTTGACGCTGTTAAGTTTTTGGGTATTGCCGCTGTCACGTGAACTTTTATTTTTATTTCCGTTCGGCGCGTTGTATGTTTTGGTGCCGGGAGCTATCGGCGCGTTGACATTTGCCAAGCGTCATAAAAGTTTGTTGAATCGCGGTGCGTATGTTATGAGTGCAATGCTTTCAAATATCGGAACTTTAGGCGGCGTCTGTGCGTTCATTCTGTACAATGAGGAAGGCTTTGCTTACACTCAAATTATCGGCTCCTGTCAAAATATTTTGGTGGTACTTGTTTGCTTTCCGCTCGCGCAGTACTACCACGAAAAACATTTTGCCGGTAATAAAATTGAAAATAATTCGAGTTGGTGGAAAAAACTTTTCACTGTCAATCAAATGAGTATTTTGGGGATAATCGCAGGCTTGATTTTGAATTACAATGAAATTGCGCGCCCTGAATTTCTTTCGACGCTTTTTCAAGGGCTTGTACATTTCGGAGCGTGGACAGCACTTTTGCCGGTAGGTTTTCTGATAAATTTTTCTCACACGAAATTTTATTATACGCGCGTTTGGGATTTGGCAATTTTGCGGTTTTTGATAATGCCCGCGTTTATTTACTTTGTAAGCAGAATTTTTTTTACAGACGAAATTTTATTGAACACGCTGTTTATTTGCGCAATGGCACCGACGGCGATTAACGCAGTTTTAGCCTCAAGACTTTACCAACTCAACGTCAACCTTGCAATTTCTTCATTTATAATGACAACGGCGGCGTTTCTGCTAATAATTTTCCCCGCGTTGTTTTTTGTCATTAAATAAAAAATTAGCCCGTCGAAAAGCTCGGCGGACTTTTTAATTTGAGTAAATCGTCGCGCAGTTTGAAATGGTTGTAATATCAGCCCGTCATCGGTTTTTACTTGTGAGTAAGAATTGAGAAAACGTGGGTAAACGCGGCGTTGACTTTAAGTTTTTGTAGTCTTTGACGCGAAAAACCCTGACGAGCGGGAAGTGCCTTTCTTTTGATACTTTTCTTTGGCACAACAAAGAAAAGTATATTTAAAATAAAAAAATATTAGAAAAAAAAGAAAGTACATTTAAGATAAAAAAATTTTAAATTTAAATAAAAAAAGCCCCGCATTTCTGCAGGGCTGAAGCCGTCATAAGGCGGCTTTTTTAGTTTAGGATTTTAAATTTTACTTGTTGTTGTCGTCGCTGTAAGTGAGCAAGTCTTGAGCTTGAGTGAGTTCGTCTTTGTTTTCTTGAATTTGTGTTACGGAGTACTTGCTTTCAGTGATTGAATCAAGGCTTGTGTCGTCGTCAGTTATGAAGTTGTTATCCTCGAACAAGTCAAGCGTCTTGGAGGTTGACGTATCTTCTTTAGTAAAGGACTCGGTCTTGGATTTACCGTTGGCGTCAACAACAGTTACTTTTACTGTATCCTTGTTATTGTAAGTGAATACATTTTCAAGGGTAATGGAGCCGCTGCCGACTTTGAATACAATGTTATCGCCGCTTACGGTTGCCGTGTAGTCTGCTTCGATTCTGAGTTTATCTTGACCGGAAGTGTAGTCAGCAATAATATCTTTGCCGTCGCCGGACTTATAGAGGAATACGTCTTTACCTGCGCCGCCTTTCAAGCTGTCATTACCTGCGCCGCCGTAAAGTGTATCAACGCCTGCGCCGCCAACAAGTGTATCTGCGCCTGCACCGCCCTCAAGATAATCTGATTTCTTTCCGCCGGTTATGATATTATTTTTAGTATTGCCGGTAAGTGTTACTGCTTTTGCCGCCGCCGAGCCGTCGATTGTTACCATTGCTGAATAACTTGTTGCATCGATTGAGCCGCTGAATGCGCTGTAAAGTGTAACGGCTGTCTTGCTTGCGGTCATAATTTGATTTGTACCGAAGAGATAATCTGTGCCGTTAATCTTAATCTTGCTGTCGGAAGTAATTTCAGAGCCTTCATTTTGGAGCGTCAATGTTTGTTTACCTATCGTCAAAGCAAGAGCACCGTTCTTGTAAGCTGCGTTTGTAATACTGGAGATCTCTGCAGCCTCGCCGCCGCTGGTAATTGAAATTGCGTCTGTGCCTGCCGTGAAGTCAGCGATAACGTCATTACCTGCGCCTACCTCGTAAACAAACAGATCTTTGCCGCCGTTGCCAATGAGCGTATCATTGCCCTTGCCGCCGTCGATTGTGTCTGCCTTAGAGCCGCCAACAATGCTGTTGTTCTTGGCGTTGCCTGTAAGAGTAATTGCGGTTGTTACTGCGCTGCCGTCGACTGTTACCATTGCGCTGTACTTGCTTGCGTCAAATCCATCAGTGAAACCGGTTGCAAGCGTTGCCGCCGTCTTCTTGCCGTTGATAATGTAATGATTGCCGAATGTGTAAGTTTCGTCGTTGATTGTAATTGCCTTGCTTGCCGCTTTTTCGAGTGTGATTGTATTCTTGGTGTCGAGTGTCAATACAAGGTCTTTGTCATTGATCGCCGAATTTGTTACTTCTGCGCCGACAATGCTTACAACGTCTTGATTTGCAACGTAATCTGTTATGGTCTTGTTGCCGCCATTGTAAACGAATACATCATTTCCGTTGCCGCCGGTGTAAGTATCATTGCCTTTGCCGCCGTCAAGAGTATCATTGCCATAGCCGCCTACAAGTGAATCTGCTTTGCTGCCGCCTGTGATGGAATCTGCAAACTTCGTGCCGGTTACAGTCAAGGCTACGGTCTTTGCGCTGCCGTCAATAGCAATACCTTTCTTGTCAGGATTTGCAACTGCTGCGGCATTGATTGTGGCAACTGAAGTTATATCTTCGGCAGAAATTACCGTATCTGTGAAGTTAGAATCAATCGTCAACAATTTTTCGTTTTCAGAGTATGTGAAGTGGTTCTTGTAAACTTTATCGCCAAGTTCAATTTCGAGATCTTTTGCTTCTTTGAATGTCAAGGAGCCTGTACCGATTGTCAACGTTAAATCGTTTGTAGTATCGTCGAAGCTTGCCGCTTTTACAGTCTTACCTTCCTTGAGTGTAATTGTATCGTTTTCACTGAATCCATAAATTACATCTTTACCGTTTTGATAAAGGACGCTGTCTTTGCCGTCGCCGAGAGTAATTGTATCGTTACCTGCGCCGCCGGTTACGGTTGAACCATTCTTATCTACGGTTATTTCATCGTTGCCTTTGCCGCCGTCGATATAAGCTTTGCCGTCGCCTTCACTTGCTTGAGTAATTGTATCGTTGCCGGAGCTGCCGGTCATTGTTACATCGCCCGCGCTGGTATTCGTCAAGCTGCCTTTTGCTGAAAGTGTGAAAGAATATCCGCTGCCGTCAACGCTTACGCCTGCTTCTGAAACAACATTTGCCGAGAATTTCAGAGTCTTTGCGCTTGTGTCGTGTGTAAAGCCGATAACTTTGTAATTCTTGGTTGTTGCTTTTTCTGTTAAGCCGCTGACAGTAAGTATAGCATCGGGATCTTCTTCAGGCAAATATCCAATGGTTGTCGTGTCACTTTCTTCAACTTTATAGCCTTCAGTCTTACCTTCGCTATAGAATGTTGCAGTGTAAGTAGCCCCTTCTGCAGCTTCTTCGACGTCGTCAGCCGTGCTCTTCCAGTAATTTTCAAGGGCTTTTTGATTAAGATTTTCAGCGAGTGCCAATTTATATTCGTTGGTGTTGGTTGTTTGACCTTTTTCAACAGTGATATTGACGTCTTCTTTGTTAAGGAGTGAAGTTGCGATTGTGAATGTGCCGGAGCCGTTTTCTTCGCTGTAAGTTACGCCGGTAACTTTGTCATTGGCATTGAGTGTAATACCTTTGACAAGACCGCTTATTACAACTGTATCGCCGCCTTCAGCTATTGCGTTGTTTACAATTTCTGTATTTTCTGCAGTAGTTTCTTCAAATTCCCAACCGGCTGAAATTGCTTTAGTAACGTATGTAACCGCGCCTTGTACGGAGTCTGCCGCCCAGCTTGCATCTGTTGTTGTACGTTTAATATTTTCGTCAAGTTTCAAGTTGTAGTGACTGCTTTCAAGTGTAACGGATTTAACACTGCCGAGTAATGCGCTTGTCAAGGAAATGTAGGAGCCGCTGAACAGACCTTCGCCGGCATTGTTCAAATCACCTGCAGACAATCCTGTAATTGTTGCCAATATTTCGGTAGGAATTTCTTCAATGTAATCAATATAAGCGGGTTGTGATTCGTCAACATCTGTAGTTTCAGGATCATCTTCAACTGCTTCGATAATTTGATAACCATCTGTTGCACTTTCTGAATTATAAACTGCGCGTGTTGTATTACCTTCGTTTGCAGCATTCCAAGTTGCCGCTGTTACGGTAGGAGCATATTCGCCGGCAAATGCTAATGTATAGTCGAAGCCGTCAGCCGTAATTGAAACATCTGTGTCAGTGAATACTTTCTTATCAAAGGTCAAAGTGCCACTATCACTAATAGTATTATTCAAACTATCGTTAGATGTATAGGCGCTTAAAGTAATACCCTCTACACCGCTAACTGAATCAGCTGTTAAGCTATCCTTCAAGCCGGTAATTGCAAATGTCTTAAGATCGTGTTCTAACGGTACGTAGTAGATAGATTGTCCGCCTTCGACTGAATAGCCCGGAACCTCGATAAAGGAGTTGTAAATAAGATCTTTACTTGAACTGTCAATCGACCAAGCCGCGTCAGTGTAGCTGTAAACGCTGTCTGAATTGATTCTTGCCAATGTTGTATTGGAAGCGTTGTAGTCGCTTGTACCATAAGAGATTGTAATTGCTTTGTCTGCGGTTGCAAGTGAGGTAATAATTGAATCTGCAAGTGAGAATGTATAACTTGTAACGCTAGTTTCAGCATTTACACTTTCGCTAATCGTGATTAAGTCGTTGGTAATAGCAGTAACACCATTCAATGTCAAGCCGGAAATTACAACTGCGCCTGCGTCTTCACCATGTGCTCTGCCGTAAGTTGCCGTGCCTGCAACTGAATCCATCGTCCATTGTACAGCGTCAACCAAATCGCCCAAAAGTGATACATTGTCTGATGAACCTTGATAGACTTGTACATTGTACAAATTGGAAGCGTCAACTGAAGATTTGCTGTTGCTAAGTTTAATATTGACATTGCCAAGTGTTAATACGCCGTCTTTGAATTGTTTTGTAGCATCGCTGCCAAGTGCTGAAGTCAAGGAAATAACGTCTGTTGCATCTTCAAGGTCGGAAATTGTAGCTGTAGCTGTTGAGCCGAATACGAATGTATCAGAACCTGCGCCGCCGCCAAGTGAATTGCCTGTGCCGCCAATAATAGTATCGTCACCTGCGCCGCCGTTAATGCTGATTGAAGTAATATTGGTTGCGTTGATAGAATCTGCGCCGTCGCCGCCATTAACCGTGAAGTTGCTGCCGGTTGCTGCAGTAAAGTTAATATTTGCGCCTACTGATTCAGTGCTGTCAATGTTGAATGTGTAGCCTTCTTCACTCTTAGCGATTGTAAGTGCTGTTGTGTCAAGTGCGCCGGAACTGATTGAAACTGTCTTATCAGCGGAAAGTGTAACAGTTTCTGAAGAAGCTTCTTTCAAGCCGCTAAGTTCAACTGCACTGACGCGATTATCTGTAGCAACGATTGTATTAACTGCGCCGCTAACACTGCCTAATGAAACTTCATAAGTAGTAACGGAAGCGTTCATATAGTTTGCAGTCTTTGCAGTATCATCGTAAATCCAATCTGCCGGGCGTTCGTTTTCAATACCTGCTGCGATTGTTACTGTGTATCCTTCAACAGTTGTAAATATAACATTATCCGTACCGAGCATATCTGCAGTAATTGTCAAGCTGTCGTTGCCTGTAGCCGCGTCTAAGCTTGCCGCTGTTACGCCTTCAACAAGACCGCCGCCAATACTGATTAAGTTCTTGTTCGCATCGCCGTGAGTTCTGCCATAAGTGAAGACTGAATCTGCACTGCCTTCCCAATGTTTAGCATCGATAATATCGCCCAAATCTCTAGCTTCAGTATCATCTGCGCCTTCGTAAACTTTAATATTATAGATACCGGAAAGGTCTTCGGCTGTAGTGTCAACATTAATGATAATGTTAGTTGTGCCGTTATCTGCGGTCAGTGAAATTGCCGTTCCGGAAACGGAGCCTGTAACTTCACTGCTTAACAAGAGAACATCGCTATTATTAAAGTTGCTGATTGAAATTGTTGAAGCTTGTGCAGTGTTAAACTTGAGGCTGTCTTGGTCGCTTGCGCCGGAAACAATTGAAATGCCCGTGCTGTTTGTAATATCGAAAATATCAGCGTCAGTGTCAGAGCCGTTGCCGCCGTATACAAGCAAATTATCGTTGCCTGTTACGCCGCTAAGTACGATTGAATCTGCGCCTGCGCCGCCGATAATGCTTGCCGCTGCGTTTGCCGTCAAGTTAGTTACTGAAATTGTATCGTTCTGCTCTTTGCCGTCAATCTTGAACGCGCCGCTCGTTACTGTTACGCCGTCTACTTTGATTGAATCTGTGCCCGCGCCGCCGAGAATATTCGCCGCCGTGCCTGCAAGTGATACGCTGCTGATATTAAGTACATTTGCATCTGCGCCGCCGTCAATATTGAATGTGCCGTTGACTGTTGCGCCTGTTACGTTGATTGAATCTGCGCCGCCGTTGCCGAGAATTTCAAAGACTTTGCCGCTGCCGATTGATACGCTGTTAAGTGTGAATGTATCGTTGCCTGCGCCGCCGTCGATTGAAGCACTTACTGAAATTACTGCATTGTTTGCCACTGAAATTGAATCGTTGCCGCCGCTGCCGTAAACTGTCTTTCCGTCGCCGAACGCTGAAACTGTTACTGACATTGCGCCGCCCAAACTAATATTGTAGCCGCTGTTCTTCGTTATTGAAATTCCGTCCGCTGCCGCTACGCCCGTCGGGATTGTGATTGTGCCTTCTACTCCAACCGTTGCAAAGCTGTCTACTGATGCCGCCGCCGACAAGCCTGCGCTTGCTTATATTGACGACCGCTGCAGCTACGCGACCAACGAGGTGGCCATCAACTGGAACGCCCCGCTTGCGTACCTGGCCGCCGCACTCGAGGCGATTTACAGCAAGTAATTAGTAGTCCCACTTCCATCGCCCTTTCAAGCCGTTTTTAGGGTAATCGCCCGAGAAAACGGCTTTATTGTTGCGTTTATCTGAGAAATGCACGACTTCTATTTTGCCGTAATTACTCGGGCGTATTACGAGAAATCTGCTGTTCAAAGTTTCTGATTTGGCAAACCTGACGATATCGAAGTCTTCGATATTCTTCCCGTTGAGGATGTAAGAAACCGATGGGAAGGTGAACCACCAATTGGTCCTGTGCTTGACTTCGAATCGCAATGTTTCATCGGTAACTGCACGCTCGTAACCGTAATCTCGCCAATGAAGAATAGATATGTTTGAACCTTTTTCCTTCATTTCCTTGTTGATTTGGGAAACTTTATCTAGGAAAAATGGGATGTATTTTTTTTCCTGTTTGTCGTAGACAATGTCGCTGCACTTGTCGTTCCATGCATCAGCGTTCTTTTTGGCCCATTGCAGGAATTCCTTGTCGTATGATACTTCTAGTTGGTAATTGACGGAAAATTTCGTCCCTTTTGAATTCAGGGGAATGATGTCCTTGATTTCGGCATCTGTCCGTACGATTTGTTCTATAGGGACAAAAAATATTTTCAATGCGTTCGCACATTCGGAAATCTGGTCTAGGCGATTTTGAATGGTTTGCGATAGCTGCATGTTCCCGATTCGGATTTCGCCTGATATCTTGGAATATTTTTTTTCGAATTCGGGGAGAGATATTTCAAAAAAACGGGTGCAGGTTGAATCGATGACATCACTCAATGAGATGGAATTACAGCGGTCATACATTTTTGCCAATTCATTTGCCGTGTCAAACAGACTGTCCAATTCCGCATTTGCCGGATTACCGGCTTTTAGGGAATGGAGGTCGTTGCGTGCATAGTTTAGATAATCGCCGCGGTTTACTTTCGATGTAGCGCAACTTTCGAGAAGTATAAAGAGAATGAAAAAGATAATGAATCGCATTTGCAAAAAATAAATATATATTACGGGTATGAGTGCGTCTCATGCCCATTTTTCTTTATAAAGGGAGGAGAAAAATGAAAAGGTTTCCGACTGTTGTGTTTATGGCCTTGGTTCCGGTATTTTTGCAGGCACCGCTCTTTGCGGTTGGCCTCGTGAAGCAGGATATCGACACGACCGATGCGATGGCGACGCTTGACAATTTCGACCGCGGGTTCTATACGCCGCAGGTACTGCATTTGAAACCTTCGGGCAGCAAGCCGATTGAAAAACCATGGGCGAAACTCCTCCACCTGCGTGCCGAAATTTCGGAATTCAGCAGCAACGCATGGCTTTCGATTGATACTACCGGCGGGAAGCGCGATACGGTGCGCGGCGTGAGCCAGGACTTGACCGAAGACGCGTTGAACGTGTTGCAGACGACGTTTGACAATATTCGTGCGAACAATGGCTTTGCGATTGTGCGCATCTGTTACGATCCGTGGTACAACGGACGCAGTAATGTGACTCCCGAACACAAGTGGGTAATGCGTCATGTGGAACAGCTCGCTCCCGTGCTCTCGAAGAATACCGACGTTATCGTGGCGCTTGAGATGGGCATGCACGGCGCCTACGGCGAGATGCACAGTGATACGAACATCACTTACGACCGTATCGCGGAGGCGACGAACTTGATGTTGCGTAACACTCCGCCCGAGCTCAAGATTCTCACGCGCACGGGAAACTATTCGGCGAAAGTGCTTGGCTTTGACAACTGGGGAGTAGACTTCTACATTGACGGCGAGAAGTTTAAGGAAATTGCGAAGGCGAAGGGCGATACCATGTACCGCGTGGGAATGTTCAACGACGGCTATCTCGGAACGCAATACGATTACGGCACGTGGGGTGCGGACTGTGCTACATCCATCTGCCGCGAAGAGGGAGTGGCCTGGCTCGAGAAGTACGGCATCAACACGCCCTACGGTGGCGAAGCGCTTACGACAGCGGGCGGCTATCAGGTCATCAATACGCCGGAGTTTCTTGCGTACGAGGGCTTCCGCACGCATACAAGCTATTTGAATGTCCAGTGGAACAACAACCTGATTGACAGCTGGAAAAAATCGCATTTTGAAGGGAAAGATTTTGAATATGACGGCTCGAAAATAGATTCATTGACAGGTTTCAAGTACGTCAACGACCACCTGGGTTACCGCTTTGTGCTGCGCGAATCGTGGCTGAGCGATACGGTGGGAAGCGACGGAATTTTACGTGCGAAGTTGCGCATCCAGAACGTGGGCTTTGGGAACTTGACTCATAAGGTGAAGGCTTCACTAGTTGTTAATGGGATACAACAAGTGGGTATGCTAGATACTTTGGCTTACATTTACTATGAAGTTCCTCTCCCTGATTCTATTGATTTTATGAAAGTGCATAGCCGCAAAATTGAAATCAAGGGTGCCGATACCGTGATGACATTTGATGGCAACAATGAAGTTTTGATCGAAGCGAAATTGGGCTCCTTGAAAAACCAATCTCCCGAAGATTGGACGGGCATCCCGTTGGAAGTGTACTTGAAGGTCTGTAATGACGACCCGGTCAAAGAATGCATCCACTTTGCGAACGACGAATCGAGAAACCGCATAAGCAACGGTGTTTTCATCGGAAAAGTTGTTTTCGATGAGAGTGTTGTTTCTATAAATCCGCGGCCCCTGCAACCCAGCAATCAAAAGCAAAGCGCCCCCTTCGTTCAAAGGGCGCGCAACAGCGTGATTGTCCGTGACGGCGAAAAGCGCTACAAGTTGAACGGCGCGAAACTAAAGTAGCCGCTATGGAATTGCTTCCAGAATTAGCCCGCTGGTCAAGAGTTCCGGCAGCACGATCTGCTTGCCCTTATCACCTTTCGGGTAAATCGCGTAGGCGGGCACGCCCGACTTTCCCATGCTGTAGAGCAGTTCGTTCACTTCGGGCGTTTCGCGGGTCCAGTCCGCCTTCATGCGCACGACTCCCGCGCTGTCCAGTTTCTGCAACAGCGCCGGGTCGCTGAGTACTGCGGCCTCGTTCGCCTTGCAGGTAAGGCACCAGTCGGCGGTCGCATCTATGAAGATGGTCCTTCCGGCCTTCGCAAATTCGGCGACGAGCTGCGGGGAGTAGCGGTACCACCCGTCTTCGAGAACCTGTTTTGCCATGCGGGCGTTGAACCGTTCGTCCAGAACCTTTTCGTATTGCGGGGCGGCGAAGGCGAACCAGCCTGTGGCAAGGGCGATGGCCGCCGCAGCAAACAAGACCGCTTCGCGCCAGAACGCGACCCCCGGCGGAGCGAACTTCCCGATGATGAAACTGAATACTCCGCTCACGAGGACAATGCCCAGGAATAGTACTACACCCGTGTTGCCGGCCTGCTGGTTCACAATCCACAGGAGCCAAGCGACAGTCGCGAGCAGCAGCACGCCCATCGCCTTCTGGAGTTTGACCATCCACGGGCCCGGTTTCGGGAAAACCTTCAGCACGGC
>CALDHY010000033.1 GCA_937901445.1 uncultured Selenomonadales bacterium | reverse complement strand
GAAAGAATCGTCGCCCGCCTGCGTTTTTCGCGTCAAACAAAAATTAATTCAAAGTTCAAACCGCGTTTTACTACGTTTTACAGATTTTAACGTTGCCGGTAAAAACGAAGTGCGGCGGGCGACATCTTTTTATTAATACTTAAACATATTTCTTCAGAAATTCAATAATAACTTTAAAAATTTCTTCCTGCGACCAATAATCGTCCGAGTGATTAGCATTCGGTACAATGTACCTTTCAGCCTCAACGCCGCCATTTCGCAACGCTTGAAAAAGTAAATCAGTTTGCGCAGGCGAAACAATGTTATCTGCCGTGCCGTGCATTAAAAGCATTGGCGCAGAATTTTTTGTAATGTAATTGACAGGGTTAGCTTTTTCGGCTTCAGGATTTTTCAAAACGCCGCCTTCCCCCGTAAAACCTGCGATACCGTTTATAAAAAGTGACGCCATTGCGCCGGGCGAATTATACGCCGCTTGTACTTCAGCAGGGAAATTTTCGGCTATTCGCGCAGGGTCTGAAATTCCGTACAAGTCAACCGCCGCCAAAATTTTACTTGAGTAATTTAAATTTGCGCCGACGTTGAAAATTTTATCGCCGTTGGTAATTGCCGCAAACGCCGTAAGATAACCGCCCGCGCTGTCTCCAATTACAAAAACTTTTTCGGCGTCAACGTTAAACTTTGCCGCGTTCGCCTTCAAAAATCTTATCGCAGATTTTAAGTCTTCAACAGGCGCGGGAAATTTACTGTTGGGCGCAGTGCGATAATTTATACTTCCAACCACAAAATTATTTTCAGCCAAAAACATTCTAAGTTGCGGCATTCTTGCACGATTCGCAGAAATAAAGCCGCCGCCCGTTACAAAAATTACTGCCGGCAATTTTTTATTTACAGCCGGAATCAATAAATCCATTTGCAAAAGTTGTACCGGCTTTTCAAAAGTTTCAACCTGCGAATAAACAACGTCCGATATATAATGGATTTTCGCCCGCTTTAATTCGACATTCAAAACTTTACTTTCAAAGTACACTGTCAACGCTCCTTTTTCAAATTTTTATAATCAAGTTGTTAAGATTCATCACGTTTACATATTTAATTTCTTTTGCCATTTTTGCAACGAGCCTTATTCCAATGTGTTTTGTTACATCTTCGTCATTGTAAATTTCCTGCCATTTTTTTGGATTGAACGGGCGGCAATCATCACGGATTCTTAAAGTTATTTCTTCGCCTTTAATCAGTACTCGAATATCAATCGAATGTTTTTTGCCGTCGTTAAAGCCGTGCTCCAAAATATTATACACAATTTCCTCAACGCAAATTGACGCGTAATTAGTTTTTTTTCGGCTGATATTGTGCTTTTCCAAAAAGACTTCCACAACTTCAGAAATGCTTAAATCGTCGTCTCTAAAATTAACAGTCATATTCATTCGGGGATTTTCCGGCGAATCAAAATCTTTTGGCAAAATTAGCATATCTTCAGGATTGAAAGTAATTTTTTTGTAATGATACCAGACGCCAAAAATTATCGCCAATAAAAATGCAAGTTTGCTCAAGAAAAATCCTGCCCAAATTCCTGTCATTTGAAAATACGGCGTCAAAATTAAAACAAACGGTACAACAAAAAGTACATTGTTTGCAAACGCCATAATATTTACAAGTTTAAACCTGCCGCAAGCTTGATAAAAATATTGTAGCATTTCACTGAACGACATAAAAATTAAACTGAATGCAATCCATTTTACACTGTCTGCAACCATTTCCAAAACTACAGGATTGTCATCTGCAGTATAAGCGTCAGCAATTAGCGACGCGGCAAAAATTAAAATTCCCGCCGTTGTCAAAGAAATTACCACTGAATATTTTACTGCAATTTTTATCAGCCGTGAAATAGATTTTTTATCTTCTTCACCAATTAAAATTCCTGAAATTATCTGCATTGACAAAGACAGCGATTTTGGAAAAGTTTCAATCATTGAAAAAATATTGTTGAAAATTGCAACCGCTGCAACTCCCGCGCCGCCGCCGACACTTAAAGCAATGTGATTTAAAAAGCCGCTCTGCAACATTGACGCGCCGCGCCCAAGTGCACTTGGTGAACCGATTAAAAGCATATCCTTCAAATTTGAAATTCGTATATACGCAGGACTAAATTTAAAATTTGCGGTAGGCTTGAAAAAGTGTAAAATTAAAAATCCTGCCGCCAAATAATAACTTACGGTTGTTGCAATTCCAATTCCCCACATTGTGCCGCCGAAATAAAAAATACATATCAAATCGCCCAAAACATTTGCCGCGCTTAAAATTGTAACGGCAGTAACCGCTCTTGGTCTGTCCCCGTCAAGTTGCATTATAGGGCTTAAAAGTGCAACTGCCGCAATCGCAGGAAGTCCCAAAGAAAAAGCTTGAAAATAATCAATCGCTTCTGCGCGAATAACGCCTAAACTTTCCTCCGCACCGAGTATATTTGCAATTTGCGCCGGAAAAATAAAAGTCACGGTAATGAAAAACACTGCCAGCGAAAGTGCGGTACTCAACGCAAGCGAAAAAATCCCGTTAGCTTCGTCCAATTTGCCTTTACCTAAATTTTGACTGCAGAGAATTTGCATACCCAGCGCAAGGATATTTGGGAAAATCGCAGTGAATTTTTGATAAGGTGAAGTAAAGCCGAACGCCGCCATTGAATTTGTACCGAGCATATTTCCAATAATTATACCGTCAATGACATTTCCAATAGCCGTTGCCAGCATTGACATCAGAAAAACTATGAATGTACTTTTGTATAAATCGTCGATAATATTTTTTTTATTGTCCATAATTTACCTTGATGCTCTGTAAATCAAAAGGGAGCCGAAAATTAAACCAACAATATTAGGAATCCACACGGCGTAAAACGGCTCAACAATCCCGCCGCGTGCAAGTGCGTTTGAAAGAGTCATTATTGAATAGTAAATAAAAATTATTATGACGCTAAGGGCAAAGCCCATTGACGAGGCGTTTCTTGTAGGTTGAAGACCGAGCGGCACGCCTATTAATGCAAAAATCAAGCTTGCCATTGGCACGGTAATTCTTTGATAAAGTTCAGTTTCAAGTTTTGCAGTGTCGGCGTATTGCGTTTTCATAATTTCAATTTGCGCCCTTAATTCTTTCATTGTCAATTCTTCAGGGCGTTTTTGTTCGCGGACAATTTGGCGCGGGCTTGCTTTAACCGGCAGTGTTTGAGTTTCAAAACGCATTGTGCGTGTACGTTCGTTATCCGAAATATCGTAAATTATACCTTCGTGCATAATCCAGACGTCATTTTTCCATTCGGCGAAGGCGGCGTTTTCAACGTGCGTTAATTTGCCGTCGTCATTAAATTCTTGCATTGTGACGCCCTGTAGTGTTTCATCCCCTGCGCGGTATTCACGGGCGTATACAAGGCGTTGCAGTTTATCATTTTGAATTTCTTTAACAATGATATGATCTTGAGATTTTAATTCGGTGTTGCCTTGAATTTCAAAATAAACAACGTTATTGTAGGCGGTGTTCGCCCAAGGTACAACGTGTTCATTAAACAAAATCGCACAAATACTAAAAATAAATCCTAAAATAATTGCAGGCGCGGCGATTCTGCCAAAACTTATTCCGCAAGACTTCATAGCCGTAATTTCGCTGGAGCCGGAAAGTCGCCCGAATGTTAAAAGCGTGGCAAGCAACATTGACATTGGAAAAGTCCACATAATAATTGAAGGCAAGCCGTAAACGAAAATTTTTATGACAGACGAAATTGACGCGCCGTAATCCGTGATAAATCTTGCAATTTTAAAAAGTGTACCGGAGCCGATAAAAACCGCAGAAAACGCGCAAATTCCAAAAATCGCCGCCATTATGACTTCACGAAAAATATATAAATCTAAAATCCTAATTCGCAAAAAAAGCCGCTCCCATCAATTACCACTCTTCATCATCTTCTTCAAACATTAACAACGCCGAGCGTAAAATTTCACCGTTTGTAACATCAAAACAGGTTGAATATTTTACATCGTCAAGGTAGTAACCGTCAGTTTCTGCAACTTCTACAGCCTGCTGAATTGCGCGTTCCAATTCTTTATCGTCAAACGCACTGCGTACCAATACAAGCATTTTTTTCACTCCTTATAATTTGAAATTATCGCCGAGATAAAACTTTTTGGCAATAGGACTTTCGGCTATTTCCATTGCCTTACCTTCAAGCAAAATTTTCCCTTCATTCAAAATATACGCCCTGTCAACAATATTCAAAGTCTCTCTTACGTTGTGGTCGGTTATCAAAATTCCCATTCCGCGCTCGCGCAGATATTTTATAATAGTTTGAATATCTGCAACGGCTAAAGGGTCAACGCCTGCAAAAGGTTCATCCAACAAAATAAATTGCGGCTCTAATGCTAAACACCGCGCAATTTCAACGCGCCGCCTTTCGCCGCCTGAAAGTTCAGTACCCTTGCGTTCCCGTACGTGCGCTATATTAAATTCTTTTATCAAATTTTCAAGCCGCGTTTTGGCAACTTCACGGGAAATATCAAGCGTTTCAAGTATCGCCATAATATTTTCTTCGACAGTCAACTTGCGAAAAATCGACGCTTCCTGCGTCAAATAGCTTATTCCCAATTCTGCGCGACGGTACATTGGCAAATTTGAAATGTTCACGCCGGAAATAAAAATTTCGCCGCTGTCCGGTTTTTCCAATCCTACAATCATATAGAAAGAAGTTGTTTTACCCGCGCCGTTCGGACCGAGCAAGCCGACAATTTCGCCCTTTTCGACGCGCAAGGAAACATTATTTACAACAACGCGCTTTTTAAACGCCTTTACCAAATTTCTTGCTTCAATATGCATTTCATCACACACTTTATTTAAGTTTCAGGAAAAATCCCTAGCCCTTAATCCTTAATCCTTAGTCCTTATCCCTTAATTTTTGAAAGGCGTATCAGTCAAAATTTCGTGCGGCAAAACATTTTTTCTTGTTTGAACGTCAGATCTAGCATCAGCAGGATTATCTGTAAGGTAGACAGTTAAACGGTTGCCGCGCATTGTATTATTTTTTTGAACAACCCAAGCGTTGCCGGTTAAAACTGCTTTACCGTTTTGGCGTGCGTAGTAGTCCACTCTGTCGCCGCCGGCTTCCATTTCACGCGGCGGGTTGACAATATGAACATCGCCCGTACCAATATAATATTCGTCATCAAGCCAGCCTTCCATATAATTTGCCGTAAAATTGCCGTCAACAGTGCTTGTAAAAATACCGCCGGTTGAAATTACAAAGTGACCTTTATCGTCGGGGTAATAATCTACGTGTTCACCTTTGAAAGTGCGTGTGTCGCCTTTTGGATATTTTTGACTGGGAGCGATAGTTTGCACGCCGTAAACGTTGCCGTCTGCCTGCATACGCCCGTAGCCGTCATTTCTCAAACTTTCGCAAGTCAACTTTAAATCGTCACGAATAACAACAACGTTATCAAGCAGGTAAGCCTCTTTTGTGTTTGTGTTGTACATTGCGCGCCCGCCGGTTGCAGTGCCCGTGCCGTATTTCAGATGAACGTTGCCGCTTGCCGTAACAACGCCGGTATTCATATCATAATCAACAGTATCTGCATTGACTTCTGAAGGTACGTTATTTTCGGGATTTTTGGCGGCGGCTTCTTCATGGCGCATAAAAACGCTCCCGCTTGCAATGATTCTGCCGCTGTCCATATCATAATCAATTTCTTCAGCTTTTAATTCGGAGGGCGAATCGTCATTTTCAGCTGAAAGTGCCGTTGAATTTATTAACATTGTCGCGCAGATTAACGCGCAAAATTTTTTTAGTTTCATTGTAAATTGCCTCCGGAATTATCTTTTACGCCCTTTAAAATATGAGCGTTGCCTTTCAAGTTAAAGTGTCTCAAGCCGTTTCTAGCCTCTGCGCGGTCGCCGAATGCTTTTATATCGTCTTTAAAAATTTTTACTTTGTCGGTTGCAACAAGGAGTTCTTCATTGCCGTACCAATCGAGCTTGCCGCTGATAAGTTGTGCGCCTTCGCTGTCAGTAACAGTAACTTCGCCTTCAACGTGAATATCGCCTGTTTGATGATCGTAGTTGCCGTGTTTTGCCGTAAGTTCAACAAAACTGCCGTCTTCCTGATAAAGTTTAGCTTGAATATTTTCAAATTCGGCGTTTTGAGTGGCGGCGTCCACAATCATTTTGCCGGAACTCAATTCAAAAAGTTTGACGCCGTTTTTTTCTTCAGTGATTGTATTTGTTTCATATGTCATTGAAGAGGGCGGCTCGAATTTTTGTAAAGGCGGCGGCGAATCCGGCGTTGTTGAAACTACCCAAAAAACTAAGCAGGCGAAAAGCCCCAGCCCTACCGCTATTAAAATTTTATACTTTCTTTCCATTAGTCACTTTCCAATTTTTTATGTTATTGGCAAATTTTTTATCCCTATCCCTTAATCCTTAATCCTTAGCCCTTAAACCGTATGGTGTTTGCCTTCCTTTTTCATTTCCGGCGGAGTATTCCAGCGTTTTTGAAACCAGATCCATTGAGTAGGATTTTCACGAATTATACTTTCAAGAATCCGCGTCATTTTTTCGGTAAATCTGAAAAGGTCGCCGTCAGTATCGCCTGTATCTTCAAATTTTAAAACTTCAAAAATTTTTACCAAGTGGCGTCCGTTAGGTTGCCGAATGATAAACGCGGGCAAAACGGGCGAATTAAATTTTTTGGCGAAAACGGCAGGACCCATTGGAGTTGAGGCAGTTTTGCCGAGAAAATCTATGAACGCGCCGCCGGGTCCCGCGTCTTGGTCGGCAAGGAAGCCCAAAATTTTTCCCTTTTTTAAAGCACGCCCTGCTGAAAGTAATTCACTTGTACCGCGATTAAAAATTTCTACGTGAATTGTTGCGCGTAAATCGTCCAGTACCCTTGAGTATTCTTGATTAGGCTGAAGTTTTGCTATTGCGGTAACAGGCAAGCCGTTAAGCGTAAAAGCCGCGCTAAGCCATTCCCACGTGCCGATATGACCGGTTAAAACTACGACGCCGTGACCCTGCGCGAGGGCGTCTTTCATTCTTTCAAGGTGATCAATTTCAATGTACTCTGAAAGATTTTTTTCATTGAGATTGGGCATGTACAAAATATCTAACATATTGCGCGCCAAATTTACAAATGACGCCTTGACAAGTTGCCGCGCCTTTGTTTCCGAAATATTCAACGCAGGCATCATTTGCGCTACTGCCCGCTCCCGCTGTTTCTTGACGAAAATATAGTACAAATTGCCCAAAATTCGCCCCAGAAATAAAATTAAGCCGTAAGGCAAAAATCTTACCAGCCGACTCAAAAACATTAGCGCATTGTATAACATTTTAACCCCTACCAATAGCTCATTGATTTACAGAAAAATTTTTTGAAGTTTCAACCGTTGTATATTGACAAATAATTTCAGCCCGGTTGCCCTGCGCCTTCAAAATAAATAACTTTGCCGCCGTCATTCATTGATTTACCGAAAAATTTTTTGAAGTTTCAACCGTTGTATATTGACAAATAATTTCAGCCCATTTGCCTTGTGCCTTCAAAATAAATTCAAGCACTTCACGAACTGCACCTTTGCCGCCGTCATTTTCTGCCACGAAATGTGCGCGCTCTTTGACTTCGATTCTTGCGTTTCTTACAGCTGCGCGAAAACCGACTTGTACAAAAACCGGCAAATCTATTAAATCGTCTGCAACGTAGGCTATTTCTTCGTCGCGCAGATTAAATTCAGATTTTAATTCTTTGTAGGCGTTGCGCTTATCCATATGTCCCTGTTTAACGGCGGTAATTCCCAATTCTTTGGCGCGGTTAGCCGTAATAACTGATTCACGCCCCGTAAGTATCGCAGTTTGCAAGCCGAATTTATTTGCAAGCGTAATTCCCAATCCGTCTTGACAATGAAAAGCCTTAAAAAGTTCGCCGCTTGTACCAATATAAATTCCGCCGTCAGTCAAAACGCCGTCCACGTCAAAAATTACCAACTTAATTTTTTTTGCCCTGTCGAAGGCGTCTTCAGTTATTTTCAAGCTAATTTCTCCTTGACAACAGATTTTAATTATTTTAATTTACAAAAATTTATTTCACAATAATAACCCTTATTCTTAAGATTTTGTTGATTTTATTTTTTTCTGTGTACTTGCGTGTACACGGTCGCTTTCAATCCCCAGTCATTTTCATTTAAACAACTCCTTGACGCAACAAGTCAGTTAAGTGAATCATACCTACAGGATTTTTATCAGCGTCAATGACAGGTAAAACCGTAACGGGGCGCGGCTTGTGTTTTTCCATAACCGAAAGAGCCTCTGCCGCCAATTTTTCGGCACTGATAATTAAGGCGTCTCTGTGCATAATATGTTCAACCGGTTCATCAATGAAATTTTTATCCTTTTCAAGTGCGCGGCGAATAATCCCGTCAGTAACAATTCCAACAAATTTATTTTCGGCGTTGACGATTGAAACTGCGCCGAGTCCTTTAGCCGTCATTTCAAAAAGTGCGTCTTTAACCGTTGCACCAACTTTAACAATAGGATTATCTTCACCGCTGTGCATAACATCGCCAACTGTAAGCAAAAGTTTTCTGCCCAACGCGCCGCCGGGATGAAACAGCGCAAAATCTTGCGAAGTAAACTTTTTTTCTTCCATTAAAGCCATTGCGATAGCGTCGCCCATTGCAAGTGTAGCCGTTGTTGACGCAGTTGGAGCAAGCCCCAAAGTGCAAGCCTCTTTTTCGACGCCGATATTTACAAAATAATCGCAGTTTTTACCGAGTACCGAATTTTTACGCCCGCACATTGCGATAATTTTTGCGCCGATTCTGCGAATTACCGGCAAGATATTTACAATTTCGGAACTTTCACCGCTGTTTGAAATTGCAATGACAATATCATTTTCGGTTATCATTCCCAAATCGCCGTGATAGGCTTCAGCAGGGTGTAAAAAAAATGCAGGCGTGCCGGTTGAGGCAAGCGTAGCCGCAATTTTGCGCCCGACGTGTCCGGATTTTCCCATCCCCGTAACAACAACGCGCCCTTTGCATTTCAAAATTTCTTTTACAGCCGCCACAAATTCATCGTCAACGCGCTTGATTAAATTTTCAACTGCCGCCGCCTCAATTTTTAAAGTTTCAATCGCTCGATTTTTTATCATTTTAATCCTCACTAAAATTTTTTGTAGTTTTGTGAATTAGCAATACATTTTTCAACAAATTTTCCAACTTGTCAAGATAAATCATATTTGCGCCGTCAGAAAGTCCCACCGGCGGGTTGTCGTGTACTTCCAAAAATAAGCCGTCAATACCGACAGCCGCCGCCGCGCGCGTCAAGTACGGTACAAATTCACGTTGCCCGCTTGAACTTGTGCCGCTGCCGCCGGGAAGTTGTACGCTGTGCGTGCCGTCGAAAATCACGGGATAACCGAAACTGCGCATAATCGGCAAGCCGCGCATATCGACAACCAAATTATTATAACCGAATGACGCGCCGCGCTCCGTCAACATAATTTTTTTTGTGCCGCTTTCCTCAAGTTTTGTAACAACATTTTTCATATCGTTGGGCGAAAGAAACTGCCCTTTTTTGACGTTGACAACTTTACCGGTTTTCGCCGCCGCAACAAGTAAATCTGTTTGCCTGCAAAGAAACGCCGGAATTTGCAAAATATCTGCAACCTGCGCGACGGGCTCGGCTTGAAAAGTTTCATGAATGTCAGTGACGATTGGAACTTTCAATTCAGCTTTAATTGCGGCAAGAATTTTTAAACCTTCGTCAAGTCCGGGACCGCGAAAACTTTTTATCGACGAACGGTTAGCCTTGTCAAAAGACGCCTTGAAAATGTACGGCAGATTTAATTTTTCACAAATTTCTTTTGTACGCTTGCCAATTTTCAAACTGCGTTCATATCCTTCAAGGACGCAGGGACCCGCCATTAAAAATAAATTTCCGCCGCCAATTTCTATATCACCAATTTTAAATTTGTTCAAAAAAAATTTCTCCCTTCAGTCGAAATTTAGGGGCTAGGATATAGGAGCTAGGGGCTAGTGTTTTACCTAATCCCTAATCCTTAATCTCTAGAATAAATTTCGTTGACAAGTTTTAAATCTTCTTCAGTATCGACACCGACAAATTTACAATCGCTGATAATGACGCGGATTTTGTAGCCGTTCTCAAGGGCGCGCAGTTGTTCAAGCGATTCAGTTTGTTCAAGCGGCGTTGAGTCCATTTTGGCAAAGTTTAACAAAAAATTTCTGCGATAGGCGTAAATTCCAATGTGTTTGTAAACTTTAGAAATTCCGGCGTTGCGCGGGTAGGGAATAAGCGAACGCGAAAAGTACAGCGCGTTATTATTTTTGTCGAAAATAACTTTAACGTTGTTTGGATTTTTCATTTCAGTTTCTTCCAAAAGTTCGGTTGCAACGGTTGCCATTTGTAAATTTTCATCTGCCAAAAATTCAGCAACAAGTTCATCAATCAAGCTTGCCTCAATCAGCGGCTCATCGCCCTGCACATTTACAATTAAATCTGCGTCAGAAATTTTTTCAGCAACTTCAGCAAGTCTGTCAGTGCCGGTTTTATGGTCGGCGCGTGTCATAATTGCCTTGCCGGAATTTTTTTCTACCGCGTCAAAAATTCTTGTGTCGTCAGTTGCCACGATAACTTCAGAAACTTTTTTTGCAAGTTTCGCCCGCTCATAAACTCTAACAATCATTGGCTTGCCGCAAATATCTTTCAAAGGTTTACCGGGTAAGCGCGTCGAAGAATAACGCGCGGGAATTACGCAAATTGCCTTCATATTATCAACTCGATTCTTTTTGTTTGATTATATTTCATTAAAGATTATGTTTCAAGATTTTTTTTGGCAATTTCCAAATGAAACTGTTATAATACAAAAAATGTTAATTGATGATTTTAATTGAAAAAAGATACACGCGGCTGAACGTGTTGCAAGATGGTTGTAATGAAGTCGCCCGCGCTTTGCACGGGTCCGGGTAATATTGGAGCGTACGAGGTGGCGGAAGCCCTACTCTGAGCGTACAGTAAACTTAGTGCCCTGCGCGGGCTGGCACTTTTTCTTTGGTACTTTCTTTTTTTGCTATTGAAAAAAGAAAGTACATTTAAATAATAAAAAGTTTTTAAATTAAAAAAATTTAACCTCTTCAAAGGATGAACTCAATGGAAAATCAATCTCCAAAACCAGGATTTTTTGAACAGAAAAGTAACACGCTGCTGCTACTGTTTTCATTACCGGCAATATTGGCGGGGCTGTTTTTAATTCTGTATTTTTATCTTTCAGGCGCATTCAGACCAATTCCGACAGTCGAAGTACACGCCCAAAATAATTTTAAAAAAACTTTGCACGTTGTTACAGATATTGACTACGAGCCTTATTCATACGTTGACAGGTACGGAAATTATATGGGCTACGATATTGAAATGATTAATGAAATTGCCAATCGCCTGCAAATGAATTTAGATTTAAGATTGACGAGTTGGGACACCGCCAATAAAATTTTCAACGCGGGCGATGCTGACGTTATTATGAACATGGAATCAGATTTAATTGTTGGCAATCCAAATATTATTTCGACGCTCCCTACAACCGAAAAGCAATATGTTATTTACGGGCGGACAAGTATTTCTTCAGTTGCCGAATTGTACGGGCGGCGGGTTGCCTCCTTGCACAGAGTACCGGGCTTGGGGCTTGACGACGAAATTTCTTATGTTGACTCGTACGAAAAAATTTTTGCCGCGCTGAAAACCGGCGAATACGAATTTGCAATTTGCCCGATTCAAGTCGGTAATTCTTTTTTGGAAAAATATCAACTTTATGATTTTCATCCGAGTTACGCCGTTACTCACGTTTACGGCTCAATGGTAATGCACCCTGAAGATACAATGCTCCGCGTGCGAATTAACGCCGTGCTGATTCAAATGCAACAGGAAGGCAGACTTGACGAACTAAGTCGCAAATGGATAACTCAACGCTACGAAAATATGACTTTTATTGATATGATTGAAAGTCGCCCGTGGCTTGCCTCCGCAATAGTAATTTCACTGCTGATACTTTTCTTGTTGGTAGTCTATATAGTTTTCCAATATCGCAACGCAAAACTTGAACGCGCTCATACTAAACAGCTCAAAGAAAATCTTGAAATTATAAAACTTCAAAAAGAAACTCTGAAACAACAACAAGAAGAATTGGTTGAGGCAAAGGAACGCGCCGAACAAAGCAGTAAAGCCAAAACTACTTTCTTGTTCAACATTTCGCACGATATACGAACGCCTATGAACGCAATTACCGGCTACGTCAACCTTTCAAAAAATCTGCACAAATACTGCGAAAATTGCACGCTTGTACATTGCCCTCACGATGTTCCGGTTAAAACTTATGACTTCCTGAAAAAAATTGACGCCTCCAGTCAACATTTACTTTCGCTGATTAATGACGTACTCGAAATGAGCCGAATTGAAAACGGCAAAATGGAACTCGAAAACGCGCCCGCAAATCTGCGCAAAATTTTTATCGACGTTAAGGATATGTTTTCAACGCAGATGGACACCAAAAAAATTAAATTTACCGTCGATACTTCCAAAATTAAAAATAAATTCGTCATTTGCGATTCAAACAGATTGAACCGCGTACTTTTGAATTTAATCAGCAACGCCTATAAATTTACCCCTGAAGGCGGCGAAATTTCGGTCACACTTGAACAAAAAAATGACGGCGCAGATAATTTTGGCGATTATGAATTGCGCGTCAAGGATACGGGAATTGGTATGAGTGAAGAATTCGCCCAAAAAGTTTTTGAGGCGTTTGAACGTGAAAGAAGTTCGACTGTAAGCAAAATTCAAGGTACGGGCTTGGGAATGGCAATTACAAAAACTATCGTTGAATTAATGCACGGCGATATTAAAGTTGTTACAAAATTAAATCACGGCACGGAATTTATTATTAATGTTCGTTACGAATTGACGGACGAAATTTTGGATGACGAAGAGGAAGAAATTAACGCTGAAGAAATTGATTTTACCGGCAGAAAACTTTTGCTTGTTGACGATGTTGAAGTTAATCGTGAAATTGCGGTAATGATTCTGGAAGGCTCCGGCTTTGAGGTTGATACTGCAGTTAATGGCAAAGATGCCGTTGAAAAAGTTGCAGCGTCGAAAGTTGGAGACTTTGACGCCGTTTTAATGGATATTCAAATGCCAATAATGAACGGCTACGAGGCGGCGCAGGCAATTCGTAAACTGGAAAATTCCGCGCTTGCAAATATTCCGATTATCGCAATGACTGCAAATGCTTTTTCTGAAGACGTACAGGCGGCGAAAAATGCCGGAATGAACGGACACATTGCAAAGCCTATCGACGTTCCAAAAATGATGGAAGTACTTGCAGAAATTTTGAGGTAGAAATTTAAAATTCCCCTATTTGCGATTTTATTTTTAAAAAGTATTCTTGACGTAACAAAGATTTTGTGTGAAAATATTTTCACTCAAATTAAAGGAGTGATTTTTGTGGGAAGTCAAACACCTGCATTAGAAAAACTTTTCGACGAGTGGGCTAAAAAACACGCAGAAAATATTTCAACTGCCGAGCCCTACGGAATGAAGAATGAGCCACCCTACGGCGGATTTGTACGCGATGGTATCGTAAATCTTGAAAGTTGGAAGAAACAAAAAGTCAGAATCTGTTTCATTTTGAACGAGGCGGGCGGGCGTTTCGATATGGAACATTACCCCGACGGATTCGATTTAGCCGCCGAATGGAACGAAAAAGGCGCGTTCAGCAAATTTATGTTTAAGCTTGCAGTTTGGACAAAGGCTGTTCAAGATTCATTCGTTGCACCAACAACTTACGTTAAAGCCGATGTTGTTAAAATTCGTGACGAACTCATTCGTTCAATCGCCGTTGTAAATATCAAAAAAAGCGACGGCAACAGAAACAGCGATTTTGAACTTTTACAACGTTTCGCTGATGAAGACGCTGAAGAAATTAAACGCGAATTGGAACTTGTCAACCCGAATATAATTATTTGCGGCGAAAACTTTAAATTCTTGCGTGGCAAACGCCCTGAAGAGGAAGGCGCAAAACGTAATCACGTTTTCTACGACGACGAAATTAAACAAATTGCAAAGTTCACCTATCTTTGGGGAAGTAAATTGGTTTTAAGTCTTTGGACGCCCGCAAACTTTTTTGGTACAATTTCTTCAAACACCATTAACTATTACGCCGTGCGTGAAGTTTGCCGTGCCGCGTTGAAGGCTTTCAGTAACAAAAAGAAAAAGTAAAATTTTAATCAGCAATAAAATCTTTAAATCCTGCCAGAAGCGGGATTTTTTTATTGATTTTTAATTTGTAAATAATTTATAATAAAAAAAATTTCGGAGATGTTATTATGTCGAACATTACAAGGCGCGACTTCGTAAAAATTGCGGGAATAACGGCAGCGGGCGTTGCACTATATAATTTGGGCGGCGAAAGTTTAACAGATAAAAAATCCGGCGAAAATGTAGCAGCAGCGGCAACTTCAAAGGCGAAAGTTTATTTCACAAAAAAAATTGACGCCGAGCATTTAATTCAACTTTATCAAAAAATAAATTCCGAAATAACCGGCAAAGTTGCAATTAAACTTCACACCGGCGAGCCGCACGGTCCAAATATTTTGCCGCGTGATATGGTTAAAGCATTTCAGGCGCAAATTCCAAATTCTACAATCATTGAAGCGAATACATCTTACGGCGGCGCGCGCGCCAACACTGCAAGCCACAGAAAAACTTTGCAAACTAATGGCTGGACTTTTTGCCCTGTTGACATTATCGACGAAAACGGCGATGTTAATTTTCCTGTCAACGGCGGCTTTCACTTGAAAGAAGTTGCAGTCGGCGCAAACTTGGCGAATTATGATTCATTGGTAGTTTTGACGCACTTTAAAGGACACGCAATGGGCGGATTCGGCGGCAGTTTAAAAAATATTGCGATAGGTTGTGCAAGCGGCAAAGTCGGCAAACGTCAAGTTCACGGCTTGCCAAAATTCGGCAGTTGGATAACCGGCGAACCGCTTATGGAATTAATGGCGGACAGCGGCAAGGCTATTTGTGATCATTTCGGCAAGAAAATTATTTTTCTGAATGTAATGCGCCGAATGAGTGTAGATTGTGACTGCGCGGGAACTTCAGCCGCCGAACCTACAATCGCTGATATTGGAATGGTTGCAAGCACTGATATTTTGGCAATAGATCAAGCGTGCGTTGATATGGTTTACGCCGCGCCCGACGGCAAAGATTTAATTAACAGGATTGAAAGCCGTTCCGGCTTGCGTCAACTTTCCGCAATGAAAGAATTGGGAATGGGCAATAACCAATACGATTTAATTTCTATCGATTAGGGAGTTGAAACTTATGAAAAAATTTTTGGCGTTGTTGGTACTTGTCGGAATGATTTTTACATTTGGGCAAAGTTCAGTTTCGGCGCAGGGGAAAATTTTAGTTGCATACTTTTCAAGAGTCGGTGAAGAATACGGCGTTGGAAATATCAAGAAAGGAAACACCGCCATTGTTGCCGAAATTATCGCGCAGAAAACCGGCGCAGATTTATTTGAAATTAAAACCGTCAAAACTTATCCCAACAGTTATGATGAATGTACAAAAATTGCAAGCCGTGAAAAAGCACAAAACGCACGCCCCGAACTTGCAACGCGCGTAAATAATTTTGATGATTATGATACTGTTTTTATTGGCAGTCCCATTTGGTACGGCGACGCGCCAATGGCGATTTATACTTTCCTTGAAAGTTACGATTTTTCCGGCAAAAAAATTATCCCGTTCGTAACACACGGCGGCAGCGGACTTTCAGGCGTAGACCAACGTTTTACTTTAGCTTGCCCCAATTCAAAAATTTTGCAGGGCTTCGCTATTCGTGGCGCAACCGCCCAAAATAATTATTCTGAAACTGAATCCCAAGTTGACAAATGGTTAGACAAACTTGAGATTTTGAAATAAATTTTTAGAGGTGTTTTAATTGAAAAAATTTTTGGTAATGGCGTTGTCTTTGATGATGGTTGTTTTATTTACGGCGTGCGGCAAAACTCCGCAACCTGCAGAAAATGCAGAACAACCGGCTGAAACTACAGAAACTCCTGCTGAAAATCCTGTAACCGGCGAAAATCCTCCCGCCGCCAATAACGGCAAAATTCTTGTAGCGTTTTTCTCTCGCGCAGGGGATAATTACGAAGTTGGCGTAATTGAAAAAGGAAATACAAAAATAATGGCGCAAATGATAGCTGATAAAACCGGCGCAGATTTATTTGAAATTACACCTGTAAAAGATTATCCCGCAGATTACAGAGAATGTACTGAAGTTGCTAAAGCTGAATTGGAGGCAAACGCCCGCCCTGAAATTACCGGCTATGTTACAAACTTGCAAGACTACGATACAATCTTTTTGGGCTATCCTATTTGGTGGTCCGCGCCGCCTATGTTGATTTATACTTTCCTTGAAAATCAAGACTTCAACGGCAAAACAATTATACCTTTCTGCACTTCAGCCGGCGAATATATGACGAACAAAGAAAATACAATCCCCGAAATTGCAAAAGGCTCCACCATTCGTGAAGGACTTGGAATTAAAGGCAAAGAATGTCAAGAAAATCCCGACGCCGTCCGTGAAAAAGTTAATGCGTGGTTAGCGGGGCTCGGTTACTGATGAAAAATATTTTAATCCGAAATGCAACGCTTGACGATGCGCCGCGCCTTGTAGAAATTTATTCCTACTACGTCGAAGAAACGGCGATTAGTTTTGAATATGAAACGCCAAGCCTTGAAAAATTTCAAACACGAATGGCGCGCACTCAAAAACATTTTCCTTATCTTGTGGCAGAAATTGGCGGCGAAATTGTAGGTTACGCTTATGCAGGATATTTCATTGAACGCGAGGCTTACAAATTTTCGGTGGAGCTTACCATTTACCTTGACAAAAATTTTAAAAAACTTGGAATAGGCGGCGCGCTTTACCGTCAACTTGAAAAAAATCTGCGCGAGCAAGGTATAACGAATTTGTACGCTTGTGTTGGTTATCCTGAAATTGAAGACGAATATTTGACGTTAAACAGCGTTAAGTTTCACGACCATATGGGATTTAAAATTTGCGGCAAGTTCACAAATTGCGGCTACAAATTTAACCGCCGCTACAGTATGGTCTGGATGGAAAAAATTATTGGTGGTAAAAATGAATCAGATTGAACGCATTGAACACTTTGAAAAAATCTTTGAAGAAACAACGGCGGCAGTTGATAATTTATCTGCCGCTCTTGAAAATTACGCCGCTGTTCAAGAAAAATATTTTGAACTGATGAATTATTACGGCGGCGATTGGCTCAAAGACTATGAATCAGATGAAGCCGGCGATATCCCAAAAGATTTAAAGCGCGGCGTTTTGTCTCAAGACGGCGTTCACGATTTACTTACTAAAAACCGTGAACTTCAAATTAAAATTCTGGAAATTTTTGCAGATATTTTGCGCAAAGGTTAAAAATTTATCGCCTCCAAATTCGGGGGCATTTTTTTATTTTAAGATTGAAAACTTTATGCTATAATTGCCCAAAATTTGAAAGGGGCTGAACAAATGAAATTGAAAAAATTTTTTGCTTTAATTTTTACAGGAATTTTGGCGGCGGCGATTTTTACCGGTTGCGGCGAAGAAGAAAAAAAATCTGATGGCGTAATAAAACTCGGTATGTTGCAACAACTCAACGCAAGCGAACAAGAATTTAACGGCTTTATGAAAAAAATGGCTGATACTTTTGCTCTTGATATGCATAATCACGAAGTTACATTTTTTACAAATTTAAACTCAATGCAAATGGCGTTGGAAAGCGGGCAAATTGACGAAATCAGCACTTACAAACCTGTTGCAGATTATCTTATTGCACGCAACCCGAAAATTGAAATTCTTGAAGGTCACACAATGGAATTTATTGACGCTTTCTGCCTTGCACTTAGCGCAAACAACGCCGAATTGCAACAGGCGGCTGACAACGCAATTATCGAAATGCGCGACGACGGCACGCTTGAAAATCTTATACAAACTTACATTACAGATTTACCGCCCGGAACGAATCCGCCCGCCGTTGCATTTACCAATTTTGAAGGCGCAGAAAATATTACAGTTGCAATTACCGGCGATTTGCCTTCGCTTGATTTAATTTTGCCGGACGGCTCGCCTGCAGGTTTTAACACGGCAATTTTGGCTGAACTCGGAAGACGCTTACATAAAAATATTAATATCATTCAAATTGACACGGCGGCGCGTGCGGCGGCTTTGACTTCAGGGCAAGCTGATATTGTTTTTTGGGCGATTGTTCCCGTTAGCGAAATTATCCCCGCAAATGCAGATAAACCCGACGGCGTTGAATTGACTTCCCCCTATTACAGAGGGCGTATCGTTCACATTGGCTTGACAAAATAAAATGGACTTGATTTACAAAATTTTTATAGCAAATGGCGCGTGGCAGACAATTTTAAACGGAATTTGGGCGACGGTGCAAATTTCGGCGTTATCGCTTATTTTTGGTACGATTTTGGGCGCGTTGATATGTTTTTTCAGAGTCGGAAAAATTAAGCCGCTAAAAATTTTCGCGCAGGTTTACGTTGCAATAGTGCGCGGCTCGCCGGTTTTAATGTTGCTGATGCTTTTATTTTACGGCGTCTTTGCAAGGAGCGGCTTTTCGCCAATAGCGGTTGCGGTTATAACTTTTTCGTTGCATACGGCAGCGCACGTTGCTGAACTTTTGCGCGCGGCGTTAATGGCGATTGACACTGGGCAAGTTGAGGCGGCGCGGACTTTAGGCTTTTCAAAGTTTCAAACATTCAAAATTGTAGTTTTGCCGCAAATTTTTAAAATCGCAAAGCCGGTTTATCAATCGACGATTATAAATTTGATTCAGTGGACAAGCGTTGTCGGCTACGTCACAATCACGGATTTAACCCGCGTAATAAACAATATCGCCGCCCGCACAATGCAACCAATGATAACGATAATTGGCGGAATGGTAATTTATTTGGCGTTGTCGTACGTTGTACAGGGAATTTTCAAATTGACTGAAGGCGAAACAAAATGAGCGTAATTGAAATTCACGGCTTGAAAAAAAGTTTTGGCGAATTGGAAGTACTGCGCGACGTTAATTTTTCTGTCGAAGAAGGCGAAAGGATTGTAATAATTGGCGGTTCCGGTTGCGGTAAAAGTGTTTTCTTGCGTTGCATTGAACTTTTGGAAATTCCTGACGCGGGCAAAATTTTTATCGACGGGCAAGAAATAACCGCGCCGAATTGCAACCTTGATAAAATCCGCCAATCAATGGGAATGGTCTACCAAAAATTTAACCTGTTTCAACATATGAACGTTTTGGAAAATCTTTGTATTGCGCCAATGACATTGTTAAAGATGCCGCGTGAAGTTGCCGAAAAAAACGCAATGGAACTCCTCGCGCAGGTTGGACTTGCCGCAAAGGCTGATTCGTACCCTGCAGTTTTATCAGGCGGTCAACAACAGCGAATTGCAATTTGTCGAAGTTTAATGATGAATCCAAAAGTAATTTTGTTTGATGAGCCGACAAGTGCGCTGGACCCTACAATGGTCGGTGAAGTTTTGGCGGTTATTCGTATGCTTGCCAAAAGAAATTTAACAATGATAATCGTTACTCACGAAATGAATTTTGCGCGGGAAGTTGCCACGAAGATTTTATTTTTTGCTGACGGCGGAATTTATGAGCAAGGCACGCCTGAAGAAATTTTTGACAATCCCAAGCGTGAAAAAACTGTTGCCTTCATTCAACGCCAAAAATATTTCCACTATGAAATTTACGAAAAAAATTTTGACTTGCCGGAAATGCAAAATAAAATTTTACTGTTCGCCGAAAAGTACGGGCTTAAGCCAAAATATATTTACCGCCTGCAACTTTGCTGCGAAGAAATTATTTACGAAATGTTAAATAACGCTTACAATAACAACGATAAAATTTCTGTAGTCATTGATATAATTTATTCGGAGGCAAACAAAATTTCTGAATTTAAAATTACATGCGCGGGCAAAAATTACAATCCCTTTGAAAATATTTCAGACGAAAATTTTGAAGACGAACTCGGCGTAATGATTTTAAAAAATTTGACGCGGGAAATTTCGCATGTTTATAAAGACGGCGTTAATTTCATAAATTTCAAACTCTAGAAAGGCAGGCTGATTCAAATGTTGAGAATGTTAGTTATTGTAGCGGCAGTTTTTATTTTTATCGCAGGAAGTGCCGAAACGCGCTCCATACCGAGCGAGCCGCCCGTTCAAACTGAAACTAAAAATGTACTTCCAAAACACGAACATAAAGCTGATTGTGAACAAACTGCCGCCGAGCCCGTACAAATTATTTGTATACTCGACCGCTCCGGCTCAATGGAAAGTTTGGCTGAAGATACTATTGGCGGCTACAATTCTTTTTTGGCGAAACAAAAGGAAAATCCTAGCGCGGCTGAAGTTACAACCGTTTTATTTGATAACGAATATGAATTAATCGCCGAAGCCGTAAATTTGCAAGAAATTGAAGATTTAACGTCTGAAACATATTATGCACGCGGCACGACGGCTTTACTTGACGCGCTCGGAATGACAATTACAGGCACGCTCGGCAGATTTGAAAAAGAAAATATTTGCCCCGAAAAACGCCGCGTTCTTGTAATGATTATGACGGACGGACTTGAAAACGCAAGCCACGAATACAGCAAGGCAACCGTTAAATCGCTGATTGAAGAAACTACAAACAAATATCATTGGAACTATATTTTTATGGGCGCAAATATGGATTCAGTTTCTGAAGCGGCGCAAATTGGCATACCTGCAAGACGCGCAATGAATTTTTCAGCAGACAAAAGAGGCGTTGCTGATACTTTTGAAAGAATGTCAGAGGCGGCTGATGAAGCACGCGCCCAATAATTCAGAGGTTTTTTAATGTTGGACGAAATTGCAGATTGGTTGAAACTTGCCGAAAAGTTTGCTGAAAGTGGCGACGCTCAAGCAATGGTCGGCGCGGCGAATGAAATTCTTGAACTCGATAAAAATTGCGCTGAAGGCTACGCGCTTAAAGCTGAATCTGCCCTGTATCTTGGCGATTTAAAGCGCGCAGAAAAATTTTTGGCTGAAACTTTTGCACTCGACAAAAATAATTTGCGCGGGCGATTGGTACAGGGCGGAATTGCCGCCGAAAATTTCAACCTCATTGAAGAATTTAAAATTTTTGACGCCGTTATAAGTGACGCGCGGAAAACCGGCGATACAAAAATTTTATTCAAGGCGTTATGTTGGAGTGCAAACGGGCTTTATCTTGCCGGAAATGCAAAGGCGGCGGCTGAAAATCTGCGCGAGGCGTCAAGCTTAACCGGAAATATCGAACGCGCCGCCGAATTGTACTCTAAACATTTGTTTTTCAGAAATTACAATTCGCCCGCCGAAAAGTCCGTCGCGCAGGTCTACAATAAGTTTTTCGCAAATATTAAACCGTACAGCCACGAAAAATATTCACACGACAAAATTAAAGTTGGTTACATTTCGCCGGATTTTCGACAACACGCCGTAGCAAATTTTGTTTCGCCTTTGCTGAATTATTTTGACGCGGAAAAATTTTCTGTAACTTGTTATCATACCGGCAAGAGCGATTTTGTAACTCAAAAACTCAAAAATAAAAAAATTGCGTGGCGGGATTTATACGGCGTGGATTTTCAAACTGCCGCCAAAATTATTTACGCTGATGAAATTGATATTTTGGTTGACTTGTCGGGGCATTCTCAAAATTCTTGCTTGCCGATTCTTGCCTATAAGCCCGCGCCGATTCAAATTACCGCGCTGGGATATACGGCAACCACCGGCTTAAATACTGTCGATTATTTTTTGAGCGATAAAATTTGCGCCGACAATAATTTTACCGAAAAACTTTTGACGCTTGAAGGTTGCCAATTTTGCTTTTCGCCAATAAAAAAATTTCCCGCCGTTAAACACAAAAAAAATAATTTCGTGACTTTCGGCAGTTTTAATAATTTTGCGAAAGTTACGGACGAAGTTTTAATTTGTTGGAAAGAAATTCTTGACGCCTTGCCAAATTCTAAACTCATTATCAAAAATAAAATTTGCAGTGTCGAAGACGGCAGGAAAATTTTATTTGACAGGTTGCAAAAAATTAATTTTCCTGTTGAAAGAGTTGAACTGCGCCCTTACAGTAAAGATTATCTGGAACAGTACAACGAAATTGATATTGCATTGGATACTTTCCCCTATAACGGCGGCTTGACGACTTGCGAGGCGTTATATATGGGCGTGCCGGTTGTTGTTTTGCGCGGGGATTTTCACGGCTCCAAAATTGGCGCGTCGATTTTGACTGCCGCCGGTTTACCTGAACTTGTCGCGCAGGATTCAAATTATTATATTAAAAAAGCCGTTGAATTGGCGGGCGGTAAATTTTCTGATTATCAAAAAAATTTGCGTGAAATAGTTAAAGATTCTGCGCTTACGGACGGCAAAAAATATTTGCTTGAACTTGAGAAACTTTTTCACAATGTATATAACGAGATGAAATAAATGATTAATTACGGCTTAAAAAACAGAGTTGCTTTAATTACCGGCGCGAATAACCCTCAAGGAATTGGCGCAACTGCGGCGTTTGCTTTTGTTCGTGAGGGAGCAAAAGTTGTTTTAGTCTATAAAAAAATTTTTCGCCCGTTCGATAAAAATAAAATTGACAAAAACGGCACTGATAAATATTACGCGGCAAATTCAGAGAGCGCGGAAATTGTAGAAACTAAACTCAAGGAAATGCACGCAGATTATATAATTTTGGAAAGTGATATTTCCAATGAAAACGCCATCAAAGAAATTTATTCGGCAGCTATGAAACGTTACGGCAGAATTGATATTTTGGTAAATAACGCGGCGGCAGATGATGAAACCGGATTTGACACGATTGAAAAAATTACTCAAAATATAATTGACGATACATTTGCGGTTAATGTTCGCGGCAGTATTTTAATGACGCGGGAATTTATTAAAAATCGCAACAATTACGGCAGGATTATAAATATTTCTACAGATGCGGCGCAGATTTTCGCGGGTCAAATTACGTATGGCGCAAGTAAAGCAACTTTGGAGGCGTTGACGCGCAGTATTGCGCTTGAAGTTGCGAAATATGGAATTACTGTTAATTGCGTTGCGCCCGGTCCAACTCAAACAGGCTGGATTGACGCTGATTTAGAAAAATCTGTAATTCCGCTAATTCCAATGAGAAAATTAATTCAGCCGGAAGATATCGCAGAAACTATTTTATTTTTGGCAAGTGAACAGGCAAAAATGATTACAGGGCAAGTAATAAAAGTTTCGGGCGGTCATGCTCTTTAACTTTCATAAACGAAAATGGAACGCCTGAAAAGCCAGACGTTCCACTTTGCGATAAGTGCGCTATGTTAAATGGTGCGGATGATGGGAGTTGAACCCATACTCCTTGCGGAACCGAATTCTAAGTCCGGCGCGTCTGCCAATTCCGCCACACCCGCTACTCCTTTAGATTTTTCACAATTTCCGTTAAAATTATAACTTGCAACCTTCAAAAAGTCAATGAAACAGGAGTGATTCTTTTGCGTTTTGTTGGCGTGATTTTTCTAGCCGCCACGCTATTTTTTTTGTTTATTTTTAATTTGCCGGAGCCTGAAGGTTTTCCAATTTTGGAATATCACACAATAACAAATAACCCCGACCCAAGTTCTGAAATTTATAACGTGACGCCCGCCGAATTTTCCGCCCAGCTTGATTATCTGCAAGAAAACGGTTATACTACAATAACTTTGAATGATTTTATAAAGGCGCGTCGTTACGGAAAAATTTTGCCGCCCAAGCCGATAATCTTGACTTTTGATGACGGCTACGCGGATAATTATTTTGAAATGTTGCCAATTCTTGAGGCTCACGGAATGACGGCGGTTATTTTCGTCATAACAAACGAACTCGGCAAGCCCGGTTACTTGACGCTTGAACAACTCAAAGATTTACAAAGGCGCGGCGTCGAAATTGGCTCACATACTGCCGACCATTTGCCGCTTGTAACTTTGAATGAAGAACTTTTAATAAATCAAATTCGAGTACCCAAAATTTTCCTTGAATGGAACGGCTTAGCCCCAATAGGCAGTATATCTTATCCAAACGGCGTTTACAATCCTGAAATTATCGAATTGCTTAAGAAAGAAAATTTTTTGGCGGCAGTAACCGGCGAAGCGGGCTTAAACACGCTTGAAACTGATCCCTACAAATTAAAGCGTGTTCACATTCGCAAGCCGCGTTTTGGTATTTTTGAATTTCGTTTGAGACTTTTAAAAGCAAATGTTTTTGAACGCTTGAAAAATTTTTAAGGAGTAGAAATTTTGAAGTTCATAAAAAAAATAATTGCGGCGGCGGTCGCCTTGATAACTTCTTTGACAACTGCGCAAGTTGCCGCAAAAACTTTTCCAACTACGATAATGAAACGCCTGCCGGTTGAAGTTGTTGACAGCGGCGGCACTTTAATTTTTTCTGACAGTCCCGAATACGTCACGCGCAACGGCATTTTGTATACTGACATTGTTTCGGGATCTGCGCGCATTTTGTTTTATCACCTCAACAGTACCGGCGTCAAAAAAAAATTTGCAGTTATCGTTGAAAATCTTGAAAGAAAAGAAAACACCATTGAAATAACGCGCGGCGGTTTTTCTGCGCCAAGTAATAATTTTCTGCTTGTCGGCAAAGAAACTCAACTGATGTATATGCAAAATAATTTTTATGATGAAATAAAACTTGCACGGCGGGAAATTAAACTCTTTCAAAAGAAAATGGACGAAGTAGTAGTAAATCCCGGTCATTTGGTTTATGGCGTGTATGATTTTTATACAACCGGCTTTGTGCGTATTTATGTTTTGATGTATCCTGAAAAAGCCGACCCGCTGAAATTTTTGAAGTACGCCGAAATTTTACCGAAAGATGAAAATAAATTGCGCGGCACTTTCAAAAATATGAACAGGACAATAAGTCTCCGGCAAGATTATGATGCACAGCGCGACGGTATTGGTTACATTTTAATTTGCGATAACGTTACAGATTTTTTCAAACGCGGGATTGACGCAACGGACGGCTCAGAAGTCATTAATTTTGGAAATTACGGAATTAACTATATGCTAAATTTCGATATGAAGTCTAAAACAAAATTTTATTTGACGCCACTCGGCGGCACTTACGCGGGTGCACTTTGTTTCTATAACGGAAAAGATTCCGGTACAATCCCAACGCCTAAAGATAAAATTTATTTTGGCGATAAAATTTTACCTGAAACTGCCTCAACTAAAAGAGCTCGTGAAGATGGTATTTCTCTTTGGAATAAGTATAATGACTTCAGCGAACTGGGAAGTTACAGCGGTAAAATTACTTTTGAGTATTCGCCGCCCGGCGCGTCAAATTTGCCTGTCAATTTTGTTTTAATGCCGGATAACTGAAAATTGGTTTTAAGCCGCTTTACGGCAAACAAGAAAGGAGCTTTCTTTCCCATGAAAATTTTAGCACGCCAACTTACTTTAGATTTATACAACTGCAACGATAAAAAGTTCTTCGATTTAGCGGCGATTAAAGCGGCAATAGACAGCGTTTTTGGGGCTGAAGCTGACATTATTTCTACAAAAATTGACAACGACCACAGCGCGTTTGTAGCGGCGTTCAAAGAAGGTCATATCGCCCTGCACATTTACAGCGCGTTAAAATATGTGTCGGTTGATATTTTTACTTGCAACGAAAGCGGCGAATCTGAAGAGCTTGCAAAAGTTTTGAGCAAATATTTTCAGCCGGAAAAAATAAAATCTACGTATCTTAAACGCGGCGATTTCGGCTTAGAAAAAGACGTTAAACCTAAAATCAAAGTTCGAGTAGCTCCGTTGCGCAAAGTTCGTAATGTTGGCGCAAAAGTCGTTCAAAAGTTAGTCAGGGGCTAAGGATTAAGGGTTAAGGGTTAAGGACTAAGGGTTAGGGGTTAGGGGTTAGGGAAAAAAGTATATTTAAACATAAAAAGATTTTAAATCTAATTGAAGGGAAGTGAGCGGCGCGGTTATGCTGCGCCACTTTAATGACTTTTACTGAAATGACGCTCCGTTACCGCAATATCGGCAAAAATAAAAAATGTACGTTTATATTTTGCGCAGATCACGGCGTGGCGGCAATGAATGTCAGCGCGTACCCGCAAACTACAACCGCCGGTATGGTTAAAAATTATCTGGTTGACAAAGGCGCGGCGGCTAATGCGTTTGCTAACTTTGCAAATTCTGAACTCGTGGTAGTTGATGTCGGCGTTAATGCTGATATTTCAAAATTGCCCGGTCTTATCGATAGAAAAATTGCCAATGGTACAAAAAATATTTCTGAAGGTCCCGCAATGACGCTCGCGCAGGCGAAAAAGTCTATAAAAATCGGGCGCGACTTAGTCAAACAAGCCGTAAAAGCCGGTTACAACTGCTTTTTAATTGGCGAAATGGGAATTGCAAATACAACCGTTGCTTCTGCGATAACGGCGGCAATTCTTGAGGCTAATCCTAAGGAAGTTACCGGGCGCGGCTCCAATATTTCAGATAATCAGCTGAAAAATAAACTTAGAATCATAAGAAAAGCTCTGCGCGTCAACAATCCCGACCCTGACGACGCCTTAGACGTTTTAAAAAAAGTTGGCGGCTTTGAATTTGGCGCAATGGCGGGCGTAATTTTGGAGGCGGCAAAAAATAATTGCGTTACGATTTTGGACGGCTTCAACAGTTGCGCGGCGGCGTTAATTGCTGATTTAATCGACCCGGACGCTTGCGAACACCTTATAGCCTCACATATCGGGCGGGAAATTGGACACTTGGAAATTATTCAGTATTTCGGCTTCACGCCGCTTTTTACCTTAGATTTGGCGTTAGGCGAGGCTATTGGTTCTTCAATCGCTGCGCGAGTTTTAGATAATTTGGTTTATACGTACGTTTGCGCGCCGGAAGATGATTTTGAAGGCGATTTGGACGATTTTAAAGATGAAGACGATGAAGAGGCTTTAATTTCAAATTTGCTTGAAAAAATGGGCTTGGAAGATATTGAAAATATTGATTCGATTGACGAATTGGAAGATTATCTTGAAGATAAATTTGAAGGCAATTTACAAATTGAAGAAGTCAACGTAGATTTTCAAATCAGCGACGATTTAAGATTTAAGCCGTACGAGCCGCCTTTCAGTTCACAAAATTTTAATATCCCGCGCTCCTATCCTATTATGATTCGTGAAATGAACCACGAGCAAGACGAAATGATAGCGTCAACTGACAAGACTTTTAATTTTTATCTTGAGACGATGCCGAAATTAAATTTAAATGCAATGGATAAATGCCGTGAATATCTTGACGCCTTAACCAAGCCGAAAAAAAGTTTGGGGTTGCTTGAAGATATAGCCGCGCAATTTGCCGGTATTTCCGGTATTAAACGCCCTTCAAACAAGCTGAAACGCGCCGCGCTTGCCTTTACCAATATTGAAAATTCGCCGAGCAACACTACAAACGAATACAAGCGCACTAAAAATAAACGTCATAATATTTCGCTTGATTTCAGTATGACGGCGCGTACTTTTGCAATGAAAGTTTTTTTGGGCGTTGTCGACCCTAAACAAAGTCCAACGGTTGCCTTTAATTTTGGGCGCAATTTGGGCGAGGAAATTTCTTTTGGAATACCGATTATCGCAATTACCGAGCTGACAGATTGGGCGTTGGACAGGATTGACGAAAAATTTGCAGCGGCTCTTCTGAAAAAAGACGGCAGTTTCAAAGTTCCGCCGGAAGAATTTTTAAGCCACGTACCAAAAAAATTTCGCTGTCTTACCGGCGCAATTATTGGCGCAATGGTTGCCGCCGCGCACAATTCGACTTTTATAATTGTAGATTGCGGCGCGGTTGAAATTATCGCCCGTTATCTTGAAAAAATTTGTCCGCAAATTCGCCCGTTTATTTTGCACGCCACCGAATTAATCAATTTCGACTTTGCGCCCGGCGAGCGTATAGGCTATGACGGTGAGGCGGCTTGTATTGGTACTGAAATTGTTGAGGCGGCGTTGACTGCGCTAAACGAAATGAAAACTTTTGACGAAACTAAAGTTGCAGTTGCCAAAAAATTAGGGGCTAGGAAATAAAGACTAGGGAATAGGGGAAAATCTGCGCGAGCAATTTAAAAAAATATCCTTGTAGACGCGCTGTAATAGGGCTGGCTTGCGTTTTCAAAGATTTTTGGTACATTCTATCAAAAATTGTTTTAAACCCGCCTTAAATCGAATATTTCACGTTTTCAAGAAAATTCCCTAAAATAAAAGGTGTACGAAATGAAAACTATCACGAATGGAAAATTTATTTTGCCGGATGAACGCGGCAATTTTTTTATAAGCACGGAAAAATTTTTAACCTTTGACGAAAAAATTTTGTCGTTTGAAAATTCGGCTGAAGAAATTATTGACGCGCAGGGAAATTTTGTATCGCCCGGCTTTATCAACATTCACATTCACGGTTGCGCAAATTCTGACACAATGGACGCCACGCCCGCCGCGCTGAAAAATATGTGCGAATTTTTACCAAGTACCGGTGTTACAAGTTTTCTGCCAACAACTATGACAATGACGCTTGACGAAATTTACCGCGCCTTAAAAAATATTCGCAACTGTAAAAATGTTGGCGGCGCAAAAATTCTCGGCGCAAATGTTGAAGGTCCTTTCATCAACGAAAAATTTTGCGGCGCGCAGGATAAAAAAAATATTCGTCGCGCAGATTTAACACTGTTTGAAGAATTTTTTGACGTGATAAAAATTATAACCGTTGCGCCGGAAACTCTTGACGATTTTAAATTTATTGACGCCTGCCTTGAAAAAAATATTATCGTGTCGATAGGGCACAGCGCGGCAACTTATGAAATTGCAATGGCGGCGATTGAACGCGGCGCAAATCATATCACGCACCTTTTCAACGCGCAGACCGGCTTACACCACAGAAAACCCGGAATTGTCGGCGCGGCGTTTGATTCAAATGCAACGGTTGAGTTAATCGCAGATAATGTTCACGTTTGCCCCGCCGTTCAAAGGATTGTGCAGAAAATCAAGCCGCTTGACGAAATTATTTTGATAACTGATTCATTGCGGGCTTGCGGCTTGGGCGATTGTGAAAGTGAACTCGGCGGGCAAAAAGTTTTCATAAAAAACGGCGTTGCAAAATTGGCTGATGGTACTATTGCGGCGAGCGTTGCGCCAATGAATGACGTTGTTAAAAAATTTTACCGCAATACAAAAATTTCAATACCTGAAGTTGTCGAACTTGTTACAAAAAATCCTGCGCGAAAATTACATTTGTATAATGAAATTGGCAGTTTGGAAATTGGCAAGGCGGCTGACGTTGTTATTTTTGACGACGATTTTAATATTAAGGGCGCGTTTGTTGCCGGAAAAAATTTCTTGCAAAATCTTAAAAATTAGTTTATACTAAAAACGGCTTAAGGAAGAAATCCGCGCCGCAGGCGTCAGAACGCCATTTACAGCACTTTTGGAGGCGAAAAACCCGTGAAATTGTCAGAAAATAATTTCCGCGCCGCAAACCCCTATTTTCAAACGCATTGCAACGCCATTTTCAAGGGGTAGGGTTTGAAAGTGCTGTACCCGCAAGGGGTCTGAAACCAATATTCACCTCCAAAGTGTTAACAACACGCTTCAAACGTTTGAAAGTGCTGTACCCGCAAGGGGTCTGAAACTTAAAACTTCCTTTCGTTTTAACAGAAAAATAATGGTGGTGGTTTGAAAGTGCTGTACCCGCAAGGGGTCTGAAACCTTCATCTTAATCTCAACTCCAAGAGACTCGCCATCTTTTTTTAAAGTTTGAAAGTGCTGTACCCGCAAGGGGTCTGAAACGTAGGAATAATAGCTGCGTGAACAACTGAATCAATCCAGTTTGAAAGTGCTGTACCCGCAAGGGGTCTGAACAAAAAAATAACCGCCCTGATTGGAGCGGTTTTTTTAGTTTATGCAAATAAAAAATCCCGATTGTTAGTCGGGACTTTTTTTATTTATGGCATCAACGCGGTTTTTAAAACTTCATCCATATGCTCAACGGTTACAAACTCCAGTTTTTCGCGTACGGTTTCAGGAATATCCTCAATATCCCGCGCGTTTTCTTTTGGCAAAATGATCGTGTGCATACCTTCACGGTACGCCGCCAAAACCTTTTCTTTTAAGCCTCCAATAGGTAACACATTTCCGCGCAATGTGATTTCGCCGGTCATTGCAACATCTGAACGAACTTTTCTTTTAGTCAGTGCAGAAAACATAGCCGTTGCCATTGTAATTCCTGCACTGGGACCGTCTTTTGGAACCGCGCCTTCAGGCACATGGACGTGAATATCATTTTTTTCATAAAAATCTTCTTCAAGGTTCATTAAATCTGAACGACTGCGAATATAGGTTAAGCCGGCTTGTGCGGATTCTTGCATAACTTCACCGAGTTTGCCGGTAAGTAAAAGTTTGCCCTTGCCTTTTAAAACAATCGCCTCTGTTGGTAAAATATCACCGCCGACTTCAGTCCACGCCATACCCGTTGAAACTCCAACTTGCGGCTTCTTTTCGGCTTTATTCTGCAAAAATTTCGGACGCCCCAAAAATTCGCGCAGATTTTTTTTCGTAATGTAAACAGTACCTTCTGCGCCTTCGACGATTTTTCGCGCCGCTTTTCTGCAAGCCTTGCCGATTGTGCGTTCAAGTTCACGAACGCCAGCCTCGCGCGTGTATTCGCCAATAATTTCCTGTAAAACACCGCGCCCAAAAACAACGTCGCCGTTTTTTAAGCCGTTCGCCTCTTTTTGTTTCTTGACAAGATAACGTTTCGCAATTTCCAACTTTTCCTGCTCGGTGTAGCTTGACAACGTGATAATTTCCATTCTGTCGCGCAGCGGCTTAGGAATTGTGCTCGCGTCATTGGCAGTTACAATCCACAAAATTTTTGACAAGTCAAACGGCGCGTCAATGTAATGATCCGTAAAAGAATTATTTTGCTCGGGGTCAAGCACTTCAAGCAACGCGGAAGAAGGGTCGCCGCTGTAGCCGTCTTTGCCTATTTTATCGACTTCATCAAGCAGAAAGACAGGATTATTTGCGCCGGCTTTTTTCAAGCCTTGAATAATTCTGCCCGGCAACGCGCCAACATAAGTCCGGCGATGTCCCCTAATTTCAGCCTCATCACGAATACCGCCCAAACTTGCACGAATAAATTTGCGATTCATAGCCTTTGCAACTGACGACGCAAGCGAAGTTTTGCCGACGCCCGGCGGTCCAATTAAACAAAGAATAGGCGCGGGTTTATCCTGCGTCAAAACTTTTACTGCCAAAAAATCTAAAATTCTGTCTTTGATTTTTTCAAGCCCGTAATGGTCGGCGTCAAGAATTTTTTTTGCGTTTACAATGTCTGTTGAATCTTCAGTTGAAATTCTCCACGGCAAGTCAAAAAGCCAATCAATGTATGTGCGAATAACGCTGGCTTCCTGCGCCATTGAAGGCAACCGCTCCATACGCTTAATTTCTTTAGTGATAATTTCCTTGACTTCATCGGGATAATCGCCCTTTTCTAAGCGCGTACGATATTCAGAGGCGTTTTCTGCAACGTCTTCATCTTCGCCGAGTTCCTTATGAATCGCCCGCAACTGTTCACGCAGATAATTATCTTTTTGAAACTTTTCCATTTGCCCGCGTATACGTTGATTAATTTGCAGTTCCATTTTCAAAACTTCAAGTTCACGCGCCAAAATTGAATAAAGTTTTTCAAGGCGTTTTTCAACGTCCAAACTTGCCAAAAGGTCTTGTTTCTGTTCGACTTTCAAATTTAAATGACTGGCGATTAAATCTGCAAGCCGCCCAATATCTTCAAGAATCGTAACTGCTACAAAAGTTTCTGAAGGTATACGCTTGCTAAGTTTTACCCATTCTTCAAACTCATGAACAACGCCGCGCACCAACGCCTCAAGTTGCATTGAATCTTTCCAAGCGTCCTCATGTACTTCAACATCAACTTCAACATAGCTGCCATTGTCGTTGTATTCTTGAATAACGCCGCGATGAACGCCTTCAACCAAAACTCTGACGTTGCCATCTGGAATTTTTATAATTTGGCGCACTTCAGCAACCGTGCCGACGTCATATAAATCATTTTGATCCGGCGAATCAATATCTAAGTTTTTCTGCGTAACCAAAAAAATTTTTCTTTCTGCAACCATAGCCTTTTCAAGCGCGGCAATGGAACTCGGACGCCCTACGTCCAAATGCATTATCATATTGGGAAAAACCGTTACGCCGCGCAACGGCAACAGCGGCAATTTTAAATGATCAATTATATTTGTCAACTTTGTCACCTCCAATTTGAGATGAAATTTTTTATCAGCCTTTAGCCCTTAATTTAGAAACTTTACCTTCAAATTTCATTACCGGCTCTTGATTCAACAAAACATCTTCCTTAGTTATCGTGCAAACTGTACTTCCTTCATAGGACGGAATTTCAAACATAATGTTTCGCATAATTCTTTCAAGGATTGAGCGCAAGCCGCGCGCGCCGGTATTTCTTAAAATTGCCTCGTGCGCTATTGCTTGAAGTGCATCTTCTTCAAAAATTAATTCGGCGTTATCCATTTCCATAAGTTTTTGATATTGTTTGACGAGAGCATTTTTCGGCTTAGTTAAAATTTGAATCAGCGCGTTTTCGTCAAGCGGATCCAGCGTAACAATTATTGGCAGGCGTCCAACAAATTCCGGTATTAAACCATCTTGAAGTAAATCATCCGGCATAACGTTTTTCAAAAGTTTTCCAACGTCTTTATCGTCTTTTGAAACAACATCTGCGCCAAAACCTAACTTGCTGCCCTTTGTACGTTTTTCTATAATCTTATCAAGATTAGTGAACGCGCCGCCGCAAATGAACAGAATATTTTTCGTGTCGATTGAAACCATTTCCTGCATTTGCTGATGAACACTGCTTGGAATTGGAACATTAACAGTTGTACCCTCAAGAATTTTCAGTAAAGCCTGTTGCACGCCCTCGCCGGAAATATCACGATTTGCGCCGGGTTTTCTTGCGATTTTATCAATTTCATCAATGTAAATAATTCCGCGTTCAGCCTTTGCAATTTCGTTGTTTGCAGATTGAATCAACGCCAAAAGAATATCTTCAACGTCTTCACCGACATAGCCCGCCTCTGTTAAAGCGTTTGCATCAACAATCGCAAGCGGCACATTTAAAATTTTTGCCAAAGTTTGTGCAAGTAAAGTTTTGCCGCTGCCTGTTGGTCCTATCATTAAAATATTGGATTTTTGAAGTTCAACGTCTTCCTTGCGTTTTTTCTGCCCAATTCGCTTATAGTGGTTGTAGACTGCAACCGCCAAAGTTTTTTTAGCCTCTTCCTGCCCGATAACGTATTCATCAAGGATTGAATAAATTTTTTTCGGTTTCGGAAGTTCGGTAGATGTTGCCGTTTCATTGTTGGTATTTTCAGTTTCCAACATATCCACGCAGATTTTAACGCAAGCATCGCAAATAGCGGCGTCCTGCCCTGCTATAAGTCGATTTACCTGACGGTTAGACTTGCCGCAAAACGAACATTTATAACTATTTGAGGTACTGTCATTTTTTGCCATTTCACTACCCCCCCCCGTCATTTTGTTTTAAAAATTTTTTATTTAAGAAAAATTCTTCAAGCATAAGCTCTAAATTTTGTAAGAAAATTTCCCACCAATTTTGCAACTTTGTACCCTCAATTTATGCTGTTTGAATTTTCGGTCTTAATCATTTCGTCGCAGATTTTAATACAATATTCACAAATATAACCGTCTTTACCGGCGATAACTTTATTTGATTCGTTGGCATATCTGCCGCAAAATGAACACTTTTTATCCAAATTATTTTCTTTATCGTTGGTTGAAGCTTCAAGGCACTTTTCAACGCAAGCATCGCAAATAGCGGCGTTTTGCCCTGCTATAAGCCGGTTTACTTGACGATTAGACTTGCCGCAAAATGAACACTTATATTCAATTTTAGGTTTTTGTGGCTCCTCTTTATGTTTAATTGGGAGTTTATCTTCTTTGAAATTTTCCGGCTCCGGTTCTGATTCATTTATTGGCATAAGCTTATCGGCTAACAAATGAGCAAATTTCATTGCTGTAGAATTATCATTCATTGTCTTTAACCAAATCAAGTTTTGCGGGGCGAGAAATAACGTCGTCAATCAAGCCGTAAGCTTTGGCGTCTTCAGCCGTCATAAAATTATCGCGTTCAGTATCAGCCATAACTTTTTCGCGCGGTTGTCCGGTATGTCTGCTTAAAATATCGTTGCCGACTTCGCGCAGGCGTAAAATTTCCCGCGCCTGTATTTGAATATCTGTAGATTGACCGCTTGCGCCGCCTAAAGGTTGATGAATCATAATTCTTGCGAGCGGCAGGGCGAAACGTTTACCTTTTGCGCCGGCGGTTAATAAAAGTGAACCCATTGACGCCGCCTGTCCTATGCAAATTGTGGAAACATCCGGCTTGATATATTGCATTGTATCATAAATTGCAAGCCCTGCAGTAACAACGCCGCCGGGACTGTTTATGTATAAATGAATATCTTTGTCGGGGTCTTCAGATTCAAGAAACAACAACTGCGCGACAACCGAATTTGCCACGTCGTCATTAATCGGACCGCCAAGAAAAACAATTCTATCTTTCAGCAAGCGTGAATAAATATCGTAGGCGCGCTCGCCGTAGCCGGTTTTTTCAATGACCATTGGAACATAATAAGCCATAAAATTTTCACCTCGAAATATATAAGAATTGCGATTGAGACACAATGTATCCCAACCGCCTTTCAAAATTTTTTTTATTTAGTTAAAGTAAAATTATTCGTCTTTTTTAGTTTCGGCGTCATCTTTCGCCATATTGTCAACGATAAAGCGCATAACTTTTCTGTGAAGTACGTTATTTGCAACAATACCGAGTTGTTTATTTTCGCTAAGGATTTTATAAATTTGTTTTGGAGTAGTGCGGTACATTTGCGCCATTACTGCAAGTTCATAATTCAGCTCTTGATTGTCTACAGTAATTTTTTCGACGTTTGCAACTTCGTCCAAAAGAATATCAGTCAACACGCCGTTTTTGGCGGCTTCCTTGTATTGCTCGCGCAGTGCATCCATATCCAATCCGGAAAAAGACATATACTGTTCGAGTTTCATACCTTGACTTTGCAACTGTGTTGTAAGTTCTTGAATCAGTTGAGAAATTCTTTCGTCAATCATAACCGGCGGCACGTCAACAGTCATATTTTCGACAGCCTTTTCAATAACGGCTTGTTGTTGTTTTTCAACTGCGCGGCGTTCGGCGGCGTCTTCCATATTTTTTCTAATATCAGCTTTAAATTCGTCAAGCGTTTCAAATTTGCTGACTTTCTTGACAAATTCGGCGTCAAGCGGCGGCAATTCTTTATGTTTGATAGAATTAATTTTGCAATGGAAAATTGCGGGCTTATCGGCTAAATCTTTTGCGTGATAATCTTCAGGGAAAGTAACTTTAACGTCTTTTTCATCGCCGACTTTCAAGCCTATAAGTTGTTCTTCAAAATCGCCAATAAATCTGTGAGAGCCAATTTCCAGCGGATAATCTTTACTTTCGCCGCCTTCAAATTTTTCGCCGTCAACAGTACCGACAAAATCTAAAGTGATAAAATCGCCGTCAGCAACTGCAGCGTCGGGCGCGTCAACCATATTTGCGTGGTGTTGGCGCATTTGTTCAATATATTCATCAACCGCTTTATCAGTAACCGGTTCGACAACTTTTTCAACTTTCAAGCCTTTGTATTCGCCGAGTTTAACTTCAGGGTAATTTGTGAAAGTCAATGTAAACACAAAATCTTTACCGTCTTCGCAGGTAATAATTTTGCGGCGCATTTGAGTTACGGGAATAATTTTTAAGTCTTTTACAATGTCAGTGGCGGCTTTTTGAATGAGAATTTCTGCTGCCTCTTCAAGAATTGCGCCTTTGCCGAAATGTTGTTCAAGAATTTGTGCAGGCGGAACTTTGCCCTTGCGAAAACCGGGAATATTTGCATGTTCAGAAAGTTGTTTGCAAGCGCGGGTTTTGGCTTTTTCAAGCTCGGCGGCTTCAAATTCTACCGTAATTTCACTTTCGTAATTGTCTATTTTCTTTGTAGTGGTTTTCATTGTCAAAATATGACCTCCCGTTTATACCATTATGCAATACGCCGTAAATCTTAACATAACTGTAAAAAAAAAACAAGTTTCAAGCTTGTATATCATACGAACTCTTTTTTATAAAAATTTTCCCCTAGTCCTTAGCCCTTAATCCCTAGCCCCTAGAGTCCCAAATCCTCCAAAAATTTTTTGCCGCCTTCCCTCATATCGGATTCAGCGGCAATTTGTCTCATAAGTTCACAAGTTTTTTCGTCAAACTCCATTGCAGAATTATTTATTGTCATTGCCGTTACCAACAAAAGTTTCGACGTAAATTTTTTTTCGTTGAAAGTAACGCCTGCAAGTGATTCTTGCGCAGTTTGATAAAGCTGTTGAACTTTGATTGAATCTTCTTCAGAATTATGAACGGTACGTAAAAGACCGGAAGACTCATAGGCGACAGTTTTTTTCTTGGAAGGAATTTTATCATTTAAGCCTTTCAAAATTCCGGAAATATTTTTCATCTCGTTACCTCAAAATTATTTATAAAAAAATTTATTTCCTGCCCTTGACGGGCGTTGGAACGTTCGGAGGAATAAGCATTCGGGCAAAAGGAAAAGACAGAAGCTTTTTCAGCTCCTGCCGGATACGTGCGAAACACAACTGACGCTGCCCCAGATCCGGGAGCTCGTCAAAAGCACACATCCAAGCAGGTCTCCTGACTTACGCATCAAGCAAAGCACGCACAGCCTTCTCAAGTTTTCCCTCAATGACCGACTTTCGTCTAAGGCGGCTTTTAGCGCATACAGTGGCGGTACCGTTCCGGATTTACACCGGATTTCCTATTCTCGCTGCAGGCCCGAAGGCGGTGCAGCGCACTCAAACGCTTATTCAATTATAAGAAAGCATACCGCAGCACGCGGAATTTGTCAACAAGTTTTTTTACCGTCTTTCAATATATTTTGCTCTTGTCTTTTGCCCGTTTGCCGCGCTTGACAAAACCGCTGCCAAATAATACAATAGCCATGTAGAAATACTTCAAGTGCTCCCGCAAGCTTTGCTGCTCACGGGGGAGAATAGACAACCGGGTGAAATTCCCGGGCGGAACCGCCGCCGTGAGCGCGGAGGCAGGGCGCAGGACAAAAGTCGGCCATTGGAAGATTCGTTTCCGAGAAGGCGCGCCCGTGCCGATGATGCGCGAGCCGGAAGACCTGCTTGAAGAAAGAGCTTTGCCGAAGGTATGAAGGCAGAGTTGATTTTAATTGCTGCGGAAAAACGGCCGCGCAGGCATTTTTGCCTGCGCGGCCTTTCTTATTATCGGAGGCTT
>CALDHY010000032.1 GCA_937901445.1 uncultured Selenomonadales bacterium | reverse complement strand
CGCAAAAAGAAAGTACCAAAGAAAAACTCGTCGCCCGCACATGCGCTTTGCGTTTCTATACGCTCAAACTATTCTAAACGTCCGCGTTTTACGTTTTCGTACGCTCCAAGAAATAGGCGCGTCTGCGCGGTTGCCGGGCGACATTTCCCCCTAATCCCTAACCACTAACCCCTAAAATCGACCGAAGGGAGATTTTTCTATGGTAAATCAAAAACTATTCAAACAACTAAAAAAATTCGACCCCGATTTATACGAATTGCTTAAGGCGTCGTTCGACAGGCAAATTTCAAGCCTTTCATTAATTCCTACAGATAACGCCGCCTCGCCGCTCTCTCAATATCTGAAAGGCAGCGCGCTCGGCAATGATAATATTGGCTATGATATGATTGAACATTACAGCCGCGTTGAAAAATTGGCGATAAAAAGAGTTTGCGAAATTTTTAAAGCTGAACACGCAATACTCAGGATTGGTAATCACGTGGCGGCGTCCCGCGTGGTACTTCAAGCATTGGCAAAAAACGGCGATAAAATTTTGTCTTTCAACCTGCGCAAAAGTGAACATTGTACCGGCGAACAAATGCAATATGACTTTATAAAATTTGCGCTGGAGCCGCACGATTTAAAATTAAATTTCGACAAAGTAAGATATTCCGCGTTGAAAAATAAGCCGGTGCTTATAATCTATTCGCCGGTTAATTATCCGCACAATATCGACTATAAAAAATTGCGTTCAATCGCTGATGAAGTCGGGGCGAAATTGTGGGTTGACTTAGGGCAAAATTCCGGCTTAATCGCCGCCAAAAAAATAAAATCGCCCGTACCTTACGCCGACGTTGCAACTTTTTCAGCAAGTGACGCACTGCACGGACCGCAAACGGGTATTATTTTGACGAAAAGTAAATTTGCCGAATTAATCGAAAAAAAGGTTGTGGACACCGGGCACGTATCCTTGAAAAAAAATGTTTTGGCTGCGTTGGCAATAACTTTTCACGAAGTGGATTCTGAAGAATATGGACATTACGCCCAACAAGTTTTGGATAACGCCCGCGCCCTTGAAAACGGCTTGAAAAAATCCGGCGTCGAGGTACTTTGTGCGCCGACTGAAAATCATTTGGTACTTGCAAAATTCCCAAAAAATGTTGACGTGAAATCTACAGTAAAAAATTTGGAGCAAGCCGGTTTATTGGTTGACGCAGAAAATTTAATGACTTCCGACGACAAAATTTCTATTCCAATTTTGCGGTTGTCGAGTTTAGACCCTACAACGCGCGCGCTTTATGAAGAAGATATGTTTACAATCGGCTTGACTTTGGGCGAATTTTTAAAATCGCCGCAAGATTCGCAGTCAATAAAAGCCGTCAGCAAAATAATTAAAGAAATGGTTGAAAATTTGCCGCTGTTTTCAGATGAATGGTTGCCGGAATCAGAAATTGTACAGGAACGCGACGCAGATTTAATGATGAAGGCGTTAGTTTACGGCACGATTTAAGGGCTGGGATTCAAAAGCTAGGGATTTTTCCTTTTTTCCTTAACCCTTAGCCCTTAATCCTTAATCCTTAATCCTTAAAAATTATATTTTTCCTTGATTTGTTGTTTGACAGTTTCATTAGCCAAAAATTCTTCATAGGTTGAAATTCTGTCAACCGTACCGCTCGGCGCAATGTCAATGATTCTGTTTGCAACATTTTCCAGAAAGGCGCGGTCTTCTTCAGAAAAAATAATTGTACCTTGAAAATTTTGCAGGGCGCGTTCAAGTTCCTCAATCGCCGGTAAATCCAAGCAAGCTGTCGGCGCGTCCAAAAGTAAAAGATTTGCGCCGCTGTCGCGCAGATTTTCCAACTCAATTTTCGCCGTTGCGCTTGAATAAACTCTCGGCATATAAGCCACTTTCAAGCCTTCGGCGAATTTTATTGTACCTTGTTCTGCGCCGCCGTTTGAATTTGGAGTTTGCCACGCCGTGAACAAAGTTTTCAAAAGTTTTGAACGTCCGAGATTATTTTTGCCGACGAACGCTACTTTTTGTCCCTGTCTAATTGTAAAGCCGACGTGTTTAAATAAAGTTTCGCCGGAACGAACTTTTAAAAGGCTTTTTACTTCAAGAACGGCAGAATTTGCGGGGAGCGGTTGACATTCTAAGTTAAGTTTTGGAGTTTGAATATTGCCGAGCCGAATAATTTTTGGGCAGGTACGTTTGAGAAAATAACGGTTGTTGCTGACGATAACGGCGGTTAAATTTTGGTGTTCGAGCAAAAAATTTATCAGCCATTCAGTGCCTTCAGCGTCAAGATTTTTTGTAGGTTCATCGAGCAGCAAAATAATTTCTTCGTCGTTCAAGTGGCGAACGGTGCGTTTTAATTTTTCAAGTGCAGACATTTCAGCCATTCGCAATTCTGAAAAATCTGCTGAAATGTTGCCGGTTACGGTTAAAATTTCGCCGGAAATATTGACTTCGCCTTCAGTTTGAATTAATCTGCCCGCCAAAATATCAAGCAAGGAAGATTTGCCCGCGCCTTCGCCGCCCGTTATTCCGAGTTTTTCGCCGCGTTTAACTTCAATATTTAAATCTGAAAAAATTTCTTTTTGGGCAAGTTGCAAGCCCAAATTTTTTATCTGTATCAAGTTATCGCTTCTTTCTAAATTAATCTGCCCTAAAATTCTGCAACGTCAAATTTTTTCCTGCCAAACGAATTTTGCAAGTAAGTTTTATCAGTGGTATAATCTGCGCTGAAAATTTTTTTTGGAGGTTGTTAAATGTTAGGCAAAGTAGGTAAGATTTACGGCGAAACAGCATTAATAAAATTAATCGCCGTAGGTCTGGTAGTAGGAATTATTTTAGCAATATTTGTACCGGCGGTAATTCCCGTTATTGCGGTTTTCGGCAAATTGTTTGTAAACGCGCTGAAAGGCGTTGCGCCAATTTTGGTTTTCGTTTTGGTAATGAATGCCCTTTCTCAAAAATCAGAATCAAGTTCTTCAATGAAGCCGATAATTCAGTTGTACGTGATAGGGACGTTTTGCGCGTCATTGGTAGCGGTTACGGCGTCATTTTTATTTCCGACAACTTTAAATTTGCAAACTGAAGGCTCAAGCATTACGCCGCCGAGCGGAATTGTTGAAGTTTTGCAAAACGTAATTATGAATATCGTTGACAATCCTATACACGCGCTGACAAATGCAAACTACATAGGAATTTTGGCGTGGGGCGTTATTGTCGGCTTAGCATTGAGAAACGCGGGCGACGGAACGCACGAAGTACTTGCAGATTTGGCGCGTGCAGTTACTCAAGTTGTACAATGGGTAATTCGTTTTGCGCCGTTCGGAATTATGGGGCTTGTAGCTGATGCTATTGGAACTTCCGGCGTTGACGCACTTTTGGGCTATGCAAAATTATTGGCGGTACTTTTGGGGGCGTTTTTCAGTGTGGCGTTGATAATGAATCCGCTGATTGTATGGTTAAAAATCGGAATGAATCCTTATCCGCTGGTTTTTGCAACCCTGCGCGAAAGTGGAATTTACGCCTTTTTTACAAGGAGTTCAGCGGCAAATATCCCCGTAAATATGAGTTTGTGCAAAAGATTAAGACTTGACGAAAATTTATATTCGGTATCAATCCCGCTCGGTGCAACAATCAACATGGCGGGCGCGTCAATAACAATCGCCGTTTTAAGTTTGGCAACTGCACACACTTTAGGAATTAATGTAGATATGCCGACGGCGTTATTACTTTGTATCATTGCGACAGTTGGAGCTTGCGGCGCGTCGGGCGTTGCAGGCGGTTCACTTTTATTAATTCCGGTTGCTTGTTCAAGTTTTGGAATTTCAAGCGATATTTCAATGCAAGTTGTAGGCGTAGGATTTATAATCGGCGTGTTGCAGGATTCTTGTGAAACTGCGCTAAATTCTTCAAGCGACGTACTTTTTACGGCAACTGCAGAATTTGCCCGCCGCGCCAAAAAAGGGCAACTTAAACCTTCAGATTTAATCCCGCGCTGATTTTAAGGACTAAGGATTAAGGATTAGGGGCTAGGGATTTCATTCATTAAAAATAATTTTATTCAACAGTTCCATATTTAAATTTTCACGGACGATTTTTGCGAGTCGTTCGTAATTTTTTTGCTTTTCTGCGCGGAAATTTCTTGTAACTTCGAGAGGCGGCAGATTTTTTTTGAACCGAATTGCATTTAGAATTTGCCGCCGGAAACTGTCATTGTCAAAAATCCCGTGAATGTACGTACCCAAAACATTTTCAGCCGTAATAAATTTTTCTGAAATATTGGTAACGCCGGAATGAATTTCGTAGCCGTCAAGATTTTCCGCGTGAATATGACTGCCCAAAAAATTAAAGTCTGCCGCGTCAACCGTAACTTGTTTTGTAAATTTATTTTCGGCAAAAGTTGTTTCCAGCGGCAACAAGTTTAAGCCGTCAAGTTCAACGTGGCTTGATTCAGTTTGCAACGGGTCAAAAATTTTCCTACCCAACATTTGAAAGCCGCCGCAAATTCCAATTACAGGCTTTTTCAAAATCTGCGCGACAAAATTATTTTCCTTAAGCCAAATTAAATCTTCAGAAGTATTTTTACTGCCGGGCAAAATAATTAAATCTGCTGCGTCAAGTTCAGCCGCATTTTTGGCATAAAATAAATTTACGTCCGGTTCGCCGGCTAGACTGTCAAAATCTGTAAAGTTGGAAATTTTGTTAAGCCGAATTACCGCAATGTTAATTTCGCCGCCGCCTGAAATTTTATCGTCAAGTGAAACTGAATCTTCGTCATCAATACCGAGTTTTTCAATGTGCGGCAAAATTCCAAGTACCGGCTTGCCCGTTTTATTTTCCAGAAACTCAACCGCCGGTAAAAAAAGTTTCACATCGCCGCGAAATTTATTTATCACAATTCCTTTAACTAAATTTCTTTCGTCTTCGTCAAGCAGTGCAAGCGTCCCTACAATCGCCGCCAAACAGCCGCCCCTGTCAATATCAGCCACCAAAATTACCGGCGCGTTTAAATGTTTCGCCACGCGCATATTAACTATGTCATTTGCCTTCAGATTGACTTCAGCGGGGCTTCCCGCGCCTTCGACAACAATTATATCAAACTCTTCAGAAAGACGCGCTACGGCGTTTGTAGCGGCTCTGAACGCCTTTAAAGAATAGCCGCCGTGATATTCTGCCGCGCTCATAATTCCAACGGGTTTACCATTAATTATAACCTGCGAAGTTGAATTGCCTGTAGGTTTTAAAAGTACGGGATTCATTAAAACATTTGGCGCAATATTCGCCGCCTCCGCCTGTGCAACTTGCGCTCTGCCCATTTCCAAGCCGTCCGCCGTTACATAAGAATTGAGTGCCATATTTTGACTTTTGAAAGGCGCAACTTTAAAACCTTCCTGAAAAAAAATTCGGCATAACGCCGCAGTTAAAATACTTTTGCCGACGTGCGACGCCGTGCCTTGAATCATTATATATTTTGCCAAAAAAATTTCCCCTTACAATTTAATAACAACTTTACCTGCGCGACGGGTTGAATCGTCAGCCAAAACTTTTGGCAATTCCTCAAGCGGTACAACACTTGTAATAATCCCGTCAAAACTGATTCTGCCACGTGAAATTAATTCGACGGCGCGAGGGAAAGTATAAGGATTGATAAACGATGAAGTAACGGTTAATTCTTTTTTGAAAATCATATCCGGTTTAACTTTCAATTCGGCGTCAGGTCCTACAAGTCCAAAAAACATTACCGTTGCTTTTTTACCGGCAATGCGCAGGGCGTCAGCTTGAGTGCGAACATTGCCGACACATTCAATAACGCAATTTACATTTTGAGTTACTCCCGCCAAAAATTCATCAAGATTTTCTGCGATAGGGTTTACAGTTAAATCTGCGCCGAGTTTCAACGCCAAATTTCTTTTTTCTTCAACCGGTTCAGATAAAATGACAAGCCCCGCGCCCGCAATTTTAGCAAGCTGTACAGAAATCATTCCTATTGGACCGCCGCCCATTACCAAAACTGTATCGCCGTGCTTAATCTTGCATAAATCCATACCGTGAACGCAACAAGAAACCGGCTCACTCATTGCCGCGCAAAGTAAATCAAGATTTTTGGGAACTTTGAAAACATGGCTTGCCTTCATTGCAACATATTCGGCAAATCCGCCGTCAACCGTTGTACCAACACCAATATTATCAGTACAAAAATGCTCCATACCGTTTCGGCAAAAATAACATTTCCCGCACATAATATTTGGGTCGCCGCTTACGTGGTCTCCAACTTGCAAATTTTTAACCGCGCCGCCAATTTTTTCAATGACGCCTGAAAATTCGTGTCCCGGAATTAACGGCGGAGTTACTGCAAACGCGCCGCCTTCTGCGTTGTAAATGTGAACGTCTGTCCCGCAAACGCCGCAATATGCAACCTTAATCAAAACTTCATCCGCGTTAATTTCCCGCACCGGTACATTTTCAATACGAACATCTTGTTTACCGTGATAAACTGCCGCTTTCATTAAATTCTCTCCTTTCGTTTTTGAAGGTTAAGAAAAAATCCCTGATCCCTGATCCCTAATCCTTAATCCTTAATCCTTAACCCCTAATCCTTAGTCCTTAACCCTTATTTTACAGTAACAATGACGCGCTGATAACTTTTCAGATTGTGCGCGCCGTTGTCCTGCACTTCCAAAATAATATGAATAGTATCGCCGGACTTTGCATCTTTCGGCACTGTAAACGAAACTTTTTTGGTATTTGCGCCGGTTAATTTTATTGTGTCAAGTTTTTCATTCGGCAAAAGTTCACGTGTCATACTCATAACCAAAGGCGCGCCGGGAAAGTTTTGAGTTTCAATGGCGGGCTTTGTGCGTTTATCGTCTTGATAAGTATCAGCCTCAAAATAACGCCACCATTTATAAGAAATTTTATCGCCGTCCGGGTCGCTTGCAACTGCGCTTAAAGTAACTTTTTGCCCTGCGCGAGCGGTAATATTTACGCCTTCAGAAATACTGTAAACTTTTGAATCCACTTTAATGCTGACACGGGGCGCGTGATTAGCTTTTTCATAAGAATCAGCAACGCACCAATCTGCGCGCGCGGCAAAGTCATTTTGCATATCGTCAAACCAGCGAGACAAGGAATAAACCGAATCAAATTTTTTTGTAACGGGGTTATAATCTAAGGCGTCATTAATTGCGCGGTTGCCGGTAAACGCGCCAAATCTGCCGCCCCAGCCGCCGTAACTTGGATTTTCATAACTGCGCAAGCCGTTTTGTGCCAAATATAAAAATGACGGCGAATCTCCTTCAGAAATAAAATCGTACGTTATATAACTTGGATTTTTTTCAATGTAACCGACGCCGCGCTGTTCCTCCGGCAATTCGCCTTCAATCCATCTGCCGTCATTCATCAAGGCGTAATTATCCATTAACGCGCCCTTGTTAAGCAAATTTTTTATATTCCAATCTGCGTGCAAAGTTGTATTAACTTCGTCTTCGTGCAACTGCCACGCATAGGCAAAGTGCCAAAAATCGCAGCGATCATTGATAACCGTTAAATTACTCCAATTTTTTGCAATGTAATTATTGTAGCTGTCGTCTTGGTCAAGAATAATGTACAAGAAAAGCTTATCCTGCAATTTTTGTCTGACAGCTTCCCATTGCGGCGTATTTTTATATTCGTCTTCGATTGACTTTAACGCTCGCGCAGTTGTATTGGTGCCGCCCCAAGTTTGGACGTACAAAATCCTTTTATCATCGTCAAGAAATAATTGTTTGAGAAATTCGGAGCCGTCTGTAACTTGTTCCATTTCGCCAACCGCGCTGATATTTCCAATGTGCGTTACTCTTCTGAAATAATCTGCAGGGCGATAATATTGGTCGTGCTTGATTAAATTGGGGTAAACTTTTTCGTAATCGTCAAGAAATTTGTAAATCCAATTTGTACCTGTCCAGCGAAAGGGCGCAATTCCCTTTGAAGAATCGCCCGCGTAATGGTAAACCGAACTTGTTATGACAATCCCCGCAATATCCATTTCGTTTGAGTAAAGCAGCGCACGAATAACAGAATTCATATCGTCAACTTCACCATCAGTGGTAATTACCGTGCGCGGCAACCTTTCGTAATAATCGGCGGGCATTGCATTTGCAAAATTAAAACTTCCGGCGGCAACCGTGCCGAGTACCAACGCGCTTAAAACAGATTTTCTCATAAAATCACTTCCCAACTATTTTTAAAAATTTTAACTTGCAGCTTTAATTTAGTCAACCGCAACGGGGGCTTGTAAAATTAGTGCGGTAGTGTTATAGTGCGATAGTGTTATAGTAAAAGGAGGTTTTATTATGTGCAAAGAATGCGGTTGCGGCGAAAATAACGGCGTAACTCGTTTACAATTTACGGCTGAAGGTTACACTGAAGACAGCGCAAAAACCGTTGAAAAAAATCTGCTGGGACTGCCCGGCGTTATGTATGTTCATATTCACGCGCACGACGGCGAAACTACCATTGATTATAATCCGGCTAAAACCAAGTTGACTGAAATTATTGGCGTATTCGGCAAAAATGACGTTGAGCCTTTGTTATAAGGATTAAGGATTAAGGGCTAAGGATTAAGGATTTTGGGAAGGAGAAAATAATTTGTTAAAAGGAAAAGATTTAATTTCAATTCACGATTTAAGCGCGGATGAAGTTCAAGAAATTTTGGACTTCGCAGCAGATTTAAAAGTTATGCAGAAAACCGGTATACCGCACAGATATTTGGAAGGTAAAACGCTCGGGATGATTTTTGAAAAATCTTCGACACGTACGCGCGTTTCTTTTGAAGTTGGAATTTTTCAACTCGGCGGCACGGGTTTATTTTTATCCAACAAAGATTTACAACTTGGACGCGGCGAACCAATAAAAGATACTGCCCGCGTTTTGTCAAGATATTTGGACGGGATTATGATTCGTACTTACGGGCACGACAGAATTTTGGAACTTGCGAAATTTGCTGATATTCCTGTTATCAACGGCTTAAGTGATTTACTCCACCCTTGCCAAGTTTTGACGGATTTATTAACAATTCGTGAACATAAAGGCAAAAATTTCAGAAGTTTGAAAATGGCGTACGTTGGCGACGGCAACAATATGACAAATTCCTATTTGTACGGTGCGGCGAAAGTTGGAATGCATTTAACAGTTGCAACGCCCGCAAATTACAAGCCAAATGCTGAAGTTTTTGAAAACGCTTTAACTGACGCCGAAGAAACAAAGGCTGAATTAAGTTGGACAGAAAATCCGGTTGACGCCGTGAAAGACGCTGACATTATTGCAACCGACACTTGGGCAAGTATGGGGCAGGAAGCCGAGCACGACGAACGCAAGAAAATTTTTGCGCCCTATCAAGTCAACCGTGAACTTTTGAAACACGCAAGCAAAAACGCTATTGTACTTCACTGCTTGCCGGCTTATCGTGGCGAAGAAATTACTGATGAAGTTTTTGAAAATAACGCGCACGTAATTTTTGAAGAGGCTGAAAACCGCTTGCACACTCAAAAAGCAATTATGGCTTTGACGATGGGTTAATATTTTGGTACAATTTAAAAAAATTTTTGGAGGTGTTAAATATGAAACACATTAAAACTATAACAAAACCCGTACTTCAAGAAACTTTGAAAACCGGCGGTTGCGGCGAATGTCAGGCGTCTTGCCAATCTGCTTGCAAAACCAGTTGTACTGTTGGTAACCAAGTTTGTGAACGTCAGAAAAAATAATCTGCGCGAAATTTTTGTAACAAAAAACCGTCGGCAAAAACCGGCGGCTTTTTTTATTAATCGGCAGTAACAATCGGCAATTCGCCCAGCTGTTTCAAAAATTCGTTCATTTCCTTAAAAGTCAATTCGTGTTCAATCGCCGAAATTACAACCGAATCAAAAGGGTTGCGCGGGTACAAAATACCATAGCCGCCATAACGTAAAAGATACTGTGTTTCTTCCAAATTTAAATTCATTGCGCGCGCTATCGCCAACAATCTTTCGCGTGAAGGATTTTTTTTGCCTGAAAAAATATGATGAATGTAGCTGGGGTCGACGTTCATTTCAAAAGCAATTTGTTTCCGCGTCAAATTTTTTTCAACCAAAATTTCACTCAAGTATTTGTACAACGGCTTTGAAAATTCAGCTTGATTGACTGCGATAAAATTTTCTATATCGGGGTCGGACTTCAATTCGTTAAAAAGTTCGTCGGTAGTTTTTTCACTCATAATTTTTGCCTCCCGTGTTAAAATATTTTGAAAGGACGTGACAAAATGAATCCGCTTGAAAAAATTTATGAAATTATAGACGATTTAAAGCCGAATGGCAAAGTAAAACTTGCGTATGACAGGAACGCCAAATTAATTTGCGTCATAAAGGAGCGCAATTTAAATCTTGCAAAACTTTACAGCATTTTGAAAACCGCAAAAATTCCGCACGTACCGGAAATTTACCGCCTTGTTAAATTTGACGAAAAACTTTTTGTGGTTGAAGAATATATCAACGGACGAACGCTCGAAGAAATTTTAAAATATGAAAAAAATTTTGACGAAAAAACTGTTGCAAATATCACGCGGCAAATTTGCCAATCGCTGGAAATTTTGCACAGCTACAAAATTATTCACAGGGATATTAAGCCTTCAAATATTATGTTGACGCGGGACGGTTTTATACGGTTGACAGATTTTGGAATTTCACGAATTGCTAAAGATGACAGCGATACTGACACAAAATTTTTAGGTACGCGGGGTTACGCGCCGCCGGAACAATACGGCTTCGGACAAACTGACGCCCGCAGTGATATTTATTCTTTGGGCGTTTTGATTCAACGTTTGCTCGGCAAAGATTATCACGGCTGGATAAAAAAAATTATTGAACGTTGCACGCAATTTGACCCTGAAAAGCGTTATGATTCTGTTGAAAATTTGCTTGAAGATTTTGACAGGCGCAGTTGGAAACAAAGTTTGAAAAAATTTAAAAAGCCGCCGGTTGAAAATATTTCTGACGCTGAACTTTCTACCGGTGAAAAACTTGACGAACTTACCAAAATGCTTGAAGATATTGATGCAATGTTTGACGCGCACCAAGAAATTAAAAATGACGACCCGCTCCGTGCGCGCTTGATTGAAAACAGCGTGTTAGATATTGCAACCGAATTTGAAAAATTGGCGTATTCTTTCACTGATGAAGATTTTGAAGAAATGCGCGCCGCACTTGAAGAATTTCCTATTGACGATTTAGATTCTGATACAAAATAAAAAATCCCGCCAATTTGACGGGAAAATTTTATTGTTGCAAAAAGTTTCTTAAACCCTCTGAATTTTCATTAAGAGCCGCCACAGCGTTTTTGATGCTTGCAACCCAATCTTTGCCGTGATAGACAACAAATCTATGAGAATCTGAATTTGTGTATACGACCAAATGTTGAGAAATTAACAAGTTCAAGGCTATTTCAACTTTTACAATATCTTTCAGCTCAATCTTACATTCTTGTCTGCCAATATTAATGGCGTGCGCGCTGAAATATAAGCTTTTATCAGTCAACAATAATTTGCCGCCGGCTGAAATTATCCCTGTAAAATAATTCGCAAGCCCAATAGCAATGGGGCGTTCGCCCTTGCCCAAAATTCGCCCAAAAACTTCAACGCCGGGATATTTATTAAGTTCTTCAAAATTTGCCTTGTCAAAGTTTTGAAATTTTTCTTCAGAAATAATGTTAAAAACCCCCTAACCCTAAAACAAAGGCTGGGATTCGGTGTTTTTTTATATAATCCTTAGCCCTTAATCCCTAGCCCTTAGCCCCTAATTAACAGTTGCCGGTGTAAACGTAGTTCAAATTTTCGCGTGCAATTTCAGCAAGCCGGTAAACTTTTGCAACGTCAGTAGGCGGGCGGTCTGTAACTTTGTAGCGCGGAAAAAATCTTGAAACGTGCAAAGGAATTTTCGGCGAAATTGACGCGATCCATTTTGATTCGGCGCGCATTTCGTCTTCAGTGTCATTCATATTTGGAACAATCAATGTTGTTACTTCGACATGGCAACTTTGCGCCGCCGTTGCAATCGTATTTTTGACAGTTTCAAAATCGCCGCCGAGATAGTCATAAATTTTTTGGCTGAATCCTTTCAAGTCGATATTCATTGCGTCAATCAGCGGCAGAATATTTTTCAACGCGCCGCTTGCAACCGTGCCGTTTGTAACCAAAACAGACTTTAAGCCGATATTTTTTAGAATGTGTGAAGTATCGCGTACAAATTCATAGCTTATGAAAGGCTCGTTGTAAGTAAAAGCAATTCCAATGTTGCCGTGCGAATAGTAATATTTTAACGCGGTGTTGACAAGTTCGACGGGTGAAATTTTGCGCGTTGGAAAGTTTTTATCAGCCATAGAAATTTCAAAGTTTTGGCAGAAAGGGCAATTCAAATTACAGCCGTAACTGCCGACGGACAAAATTTTTGTACCGGGAAAAAATCTGTACAGCGGCTTTTTTTCTATTGGATCAAGCGCAATGGAAGTAATTTCGCCGTAATTCAGCGCGGTAATTTTTTCGCCGTCATTGATACGCGCGCGGCACTTTCCAATTTCGCCGTTTTCTAACCTGCAATGGTGCGGGCAAATTTCACAAGTTTTCATTTTCTTACCTCAAGAAATGGCGTAGCGTTTAACCCACGTCGAGTAACCTTTTGCAAAGGCGCGCAGTCTTACTAATCCCTTATAATCGGGATCGTCATTTCTAATCATTCGGTACGCGCCGCCGTAATCGTCCTCAAGTTCTTTCCAGCGTTTATTTGACGCCGTCCAAACTTCGCCGCTAATCATTCGTTCAGTACCTTGATTTAAGTTGATAGATTTTTTCATAAAGCGAATTTCTGTAACTTTTTTGTTTGAAGATTTAGTTTCTTGCCATTCCCAAAAAATTAAATTGGTGCCCTTGAGTTGAAAAGTTGTTGTATCTGCAGTAACGGTAGTTGTGACGCCGTCGGAGCTTGTGAAAGTCCAAAGTTCAATCCAGCGGTCGGCGGCTTTTTTGCGTGCAACTTCGCCTTGTCTAAAAACTTCATCGACAATCGCCGCGTAAAAATCTTCGTCGAAGGCTTGCGAATTTATTTCTTTAACTCTGCCTTCAGTTTTCGACCAAAGGACTTTATTTTGGGCGTTGTAAAAATCTTCGCGGGCGTATTGAACAGTTCGAGTTTGCGGATTAATTTTTAAAAGTGCAAGGCTGTAAGCCAAAACTTTTGGATTCGGCAAAATATTTGAAATACCGTAATTTTTAATAGTTTCGGTTGCTCCCGCTAAAGTGTACGTTGTTTTCGTCCACGCCTCAATTTCGGTTGGGACTTCTTTGCCGGTTTCAGTCATTGCTTGCTTAAGTACATTAACTGAAATTGGAGCGAAATATTTTGTGTACTTGTTGTTTGAAGCAAGCCAATACCATTCAGATTCTTTATCGGGCGGAGGATTTTGCTCGGCGGCGTTGACGTTCAAATTAAAAATTAAAATCGTACCAAAAATAATTGCGACAATAACATTAATTTTAAAGACGAACAAATTTTTCACTCCTTCAGGCGATTAATAATTTCGGCGTGCAATTCTTCAATTCCCGCGCCGGTTTCTGCGCTGGTACAGATTGACTTTAAGCCGGAAACTTCATCAACGGCAGCCGCCAAATTTTTTCCGCCGTCCGCAAATTTATCGCATTGACTAATTACCGTAATGACTGCCGCGCCTAATTTTTTGAGTTTACTAATCCACGCAAGCTCCAATTCAAAAGAATCATTAGAAATTAAAATGAGCGCGACTTCGATACTTTCTGCAGATTTTTCAGCTGTAGATTTTTCAACGTCAACGCCCACTGTATCGACGAGCATAATTTTGCCCACGCCGCTAATTTCCATTGCGCTGTACTTTGTTTCCTTTGTCATTTTGTAATTTGTCAGCGCGTACATCAGCGCAGATTTACCGCTTTTTCTTTTGCCAAAAATTCCAACTTGTCTCATTTGCGAACGCCTCCTTTTTTCAAAGATTATATCATTTTGAAGGCGAATAGCAAATTTTTTTTAGTCAAGTTCGACAAATTCACGTTGCCTTTGATTGAAGCGCAAAATATTTTTGTAGCCGAAACTTTTTGCATATTCGACGGCTTCAGCATTAAATTTGCCGCAATCTTCCGGCTGGTGTGCGTCTGAAGTTATAATTATTGGCAAGTCATACGCCGCCGCTACTTTCATAAAATCTGCATACGGCGAAATTTCCTGCACGGGATAACGATATTTTGTGCCGGTGTTTATGTCAACTGCAAGGTTAAACTTTTTCATTGCCGCCGCCACGCGCTCAAGGTAGGGTGTCACGTCAAAAGTTGGAAAATATTTGAACAGTCGAATATTGAAAGGGTGTCCGAGTACGTCATAATTTTTTGACGCCGCCAATTTTTCAACTTCAAGCGTGTATTGTTCGTAAATATCGCGCAGGTCGTGGCGTTCCCATTCAGATTTAATTTTTGAGGCGTCATAGCCCCATCCCCATAAAAAGTGCACCGAGCCAATAATATAATCAAAATTCCAAGCGTCCAGAATTTTTTTTACGGCAGCTTGATTCTGAAAGTTACAAACTTCAATTCCAATTTTTACCGCGTGATTTTTCTGCAACTCCTTCATAAAATCAAAATAATCTTGCAGCGAATGTTTGAATTTGTTTGTTTTCAGCCAAATTTTTTGAAACGCGCCGACTTCAGAATCATCCAAAATTAAATCGTCATAGTAAAGTTTTTCAAATTCGGGGAAAGTGTGTGAATGCTCGGAAATTCCAATTTCGGCAAGCCCGCGCTTTTTCGCCGCGTCAAAAAATCCTTGCACCCAGTCAATTTTGTAATCGCCGTATTCAAAATGCATATGATAATCTGTTTTCAATTTAAAGCTCCTTTGTCTTAGTTTCTTACAAAAAAATCCCCCACTGCGAAAGTTGGGGATTAATTTTTGGTTGCGAAAATATTTAATTGAAAGGTACGTTTTTTACCAAAAGTCTAGCCTTAGCGCGGGCGAGTGCCGAATTGGCGCGGGCAATATCAATCAGTGAATCTTTTGTGGCTTGTTTGTACTGCGCGATTCTTTCTTCAGCGCGTTTCATTGCCGCCTTTGCTCTGTCAACGTCGATATTTTCCGGCAATTCTGCAGAATCCGCCAAAATTGTAATTTGCTCCGGCGTAACTTCCATAAAGCCGCCGCCTATTGCAACCAAAGTTTCGCCGCCATCCATTTTTACTTTCATTGCGTGCGGTTGTAATTCAGTCAACAAATTTGCATGACGCGGCAAAATTCCCAATTCGCCGGCGGTTGAACGTACAATCAGCATATTTATATCTTTAGATAAAATTTCGCCTTTATCCGGAGTAACCAACTCAAGTTTAATGGTCGCCATTAATTACCGTTACTGAAATTTTCTGCTGTAAGCCGCTGAAATCGATTTTAAGCCACGTTTTACCTTTTTTGATAAAGTTGTATTGATGAACTCAAAACGCCGCTTTTAGAGCCATTACAGCGCGCCTGCGGGCAAATTTTTTCAGTAACGGGTTTCACCTCCTTTTATAAAAATTTAAATTCTAAAAGAAAGTTTCAGCAACAATTAAGCTTCCTTGAGTTTAGCCGCCTTTTGGACAGCCTCTTCAATGCCGCCGACCATATAAAACGCGCCTTCCGGTAAATCGTCATACTTGCCGGAAAGAATTTCTTTAAAGCCGCGAATTGTATCTTTCAAGGCAACGTATTTACCCGGCGAGCCGGTGAACGCTTCAGCAACTGCGAAAGGTTGAGACAAGAAACGCTGAATTTTGCGTGCACGTGAAACTGTCAATTTATCCTGTTCAGAAAGTTCTTCCATACCGAGAATAGCAATAATATCTTGCAATTCTTTATATTTCTGCAAAACTGCTTGAACGCCGCGTGCAACTTCATAATGATCTTGTCCGATAATGTGCGGGTCCAAAATTCTTGAGGTTGAGTCGAGCGGGTCAACAGCGGGGTAAATTCCCAATTCTGCAATTTGACGGCTTAAAACTGTTGTAGCGTCCAAGTGCGTAAAAGTTGCGGCAGGCGCAGGGTCTGTCAAGTCGTCAGCAGGAACATAAACAGCTTGTACTGAAGTGATTGAGCCGTGTTTTGTTGAAGTGATTCTTTCCTGTAACGCGCCGACGTCAGTTGTAAGTGTAGGCTGATAACCGACGGCGGACGGCATACGCCCTAAGAGCGCGGAAACTTCCGAACCCGCTTGAATAAATCTGAAAATGTTGTCAATGAATAACAAAACGTCTTGCCCGCCGACGTCGCGGAAATATTCTGCCATTGTCAAGCCGGTTAAGGCAACGCGCATTCTTGCGCCGGGCGGTTCGTTCATTTGCCCGTAAACAAGCGCGGTTTTATCAATAACGCCGGATTCTGTCATTTCAGTCCAAAGGTCGTTACCTTCACGGGTACGCTCACCGACGCCGGAAAATACCGAGTAGCCGCCGTGTTCCGTTGCAATGTTATGAATCAGTTCCATAATCAAAACTGTTTTACCGACGCCCGCGCCGCCGAAAAGTCCAATTTTACCGCCGCGAGAATACGGGGCGATTAAGTCAACAACTTTAATACCTGTTTCCAGAATCTGCGCGGAAGTTTCTTGTTCCTCAAAACTTGGTGCCGGTCTGTGAATTGGCCAATTTTCTTTGTTGCCGACGGGTTTTGGGTTATTGTCAACAGTTTGTCCCAAAACATTAAAGACGCGCCCCAAACACGCTTCACCAACGGGAACAGTGATAGGCGAGCCTAAATCTTCAGCTTGCATACCGCGTACAAGTCCGTCAGTCGAACTCATAGCGATACAGCGCGTTACACTGTCGCCCAAATGTTGCATAACTTCAGCAATTAAATCAATTTCCACATCGCCGGATTTTCCGGTTATATGTACCGCGTTCAGGATTTTTGGCAGTTCACCGGCGGGAAATTCAACGTCGACAACCGCGCCGATAACCTGAACTACTTTTCCTTTTGCCAAATTTCATTCGCTCCTTTCGTTGTAGTGAGGTAGTTCGGTAGTGTGGTAGTGTGATAGTTTTTTGCTACCACACTATGACACTACAACACTATCACACTATTCAACTACTCCGTAAGGTTTTCATTAAATTGGTAAGCATTTTGCCAATCTCATCGCAAAGGCTTAAAGCGTTTTCAGCATCTTGTTCAGTGAGGTAGTTTAATTTTATGCAAATTTGTAACTGCGTTTCCAATTCACTTTTGGAACCTCTTGCAATACTGACAAAATTCATAAACTCTCTATTAGAATTTCTGCTGTGTCCTTCAGCAATGTTTGAAGGGATTGACACGACAGCGCGGCGCATTTGATCTGAAAGAGCATAAGTTTCTTCTTTTGGCAAAAGTTTTACCAATTTATAAATTTCAACGGTTAAATCCATTGCCTTTTGCCAAACTGTAAAATCTTTATAACTTTTCAAATACATTTACTATCACACTACCCCACTACCAAACTACTACACTACTCAAGCGCGTTAGCACCGCCGACAATTTCATTAATTTCATTGGTAATACCGGCTTGACGAACTTTATTGTAGTAAAGATTGAGTTTGCCGACGAGTTCCTGTGCATTATCGGTAGCGTTGCTCATGGCGTTCATTCGTGAGGAAAGTTCAGCCGCTGCGCTGTGCAACATTGCGCCGTAAATTCGCGTTGCAATTCTGCGCGGCAAAAAATCATTAAGCACTGAAACAACGTCCGGTTCGTAAATATATTCTTCCTTAGCATTGGTTTCAGAGGGAAAATCATCAGTAACAAGCGGTAAAAGTGTAACGTCTTGCGGCGTGCAACTTATCGCCGAATTAAAGCGGGTGTAAATCAAAGTAACGTCGATAATTTCGCCGCTCAAAAATCTTTCAATGATTAAATCTGCAATTTCTTTGGCGTAGTGATAATTTGGGCGTTCGCTGATGCCGTGATAGTGTTTGATAATGTTGTAGCCGCGCTGTTTGAAATGTGAAGTTGCTTTTCTGCCGACCGTGATTAATTCAATATCTGAAATATAATCTGCGTCGTTGTATTCTTGTGCCATGCTTACATTTGCGCCCGTGCGTTTACTGCCGCCTTTTGCAGCCGCTTTTGCCGCGCGCAGTTGTTCGCCGCTGATTCCTTTATTCAAGGCGTCAACGTTTTGCCTGTGGAAACTTTCTTCATCTGTAGTTGATTCACTCGGCGAAGTTCCGTCATATTCAATGGTAGAATGTGCCTCTTTAAAAATATTTGAAGAATACGCGCCCGCCAATCCTTTATCAGCTGCAATAACCAAGAATAAAAATTTTCCGCCTTCCCTGCTCTGCGCGTCTATTAAACCTTGCCGCGTTGTAATGAAGGGGCTTTCACTTTCTGAAACGTTCATTTGCGTCATAATTCGGCGGATAATTTCGCGCGTTTTGTCAACGTAGGGAATATTTGAAAGTAAAGTATCTTTTGCGGCGTTGAAACGTGAACGCGCTATCATATCCATTGCGTTTGTAATTTTTTGGATACTTTTAACCGAGCGAATACGGCGGCGAATATTTTGTAAATTAGCCAAATACAAAAACCTCCTTTCTTAAGGGCTAGGGGCTAAGGTCTAAGGTCTAAGGAAAAAAATTAAAAATCCTTAATCCTTAGTCCTTAATCCTTAGCCCTTATTCTGCAGTTTTGTAGCTGACAGTTTCTTTAAATTCTTTAATTGCCGCGCTAATTTCGGATTCAAGGGCGTCGTCCAGTTTTTTCTTTTCAACAATTTTCTTGCCAATATCTGCGTGGCGTGCGTGCATAAACTTCAGAAAATCTGCGTGGAATTGTACAACTTTATCAACAGGAATATCAGTTAAAAATCCTCTAACCGCAGTAAAGATTGTCAAAATCTGATCTTCAACCGGCAGCGGCGAATATTGCGCTTGTTTCAAAGTTTCAACCATACGCGCGCCGCGATCCAACTGCGCCTTTGTAGCTTTATCCAAGTCAGAGCCGAATTGTGCAAACGCGGCTAATTCTCTGTACTGCGCGAGGTCAAGGCGCATTGTACCGGCAACTTGTTTCATAGCTTTAATTTGCGCCGAGCCGCCAACACGTGAAACTGATAAACCAACTGAAATTGCCGGGCGAATACCTGAATAGAATGAGTCAGTTTCAAGCATAATCTGCCCGTCAGTGATTGAAATAACGTTTGTAGGAATGTACGCCGAAACGTCGCCTGCTTGAGTTTCGATAATTGGTAAAGCAGTGATTGAACCTGCGCCCAATCTGTCAGAAAGTTTCGCCGCGCGTTCCAAAAGTCTTGAATGCAAATAGAAAACATCGCCGGGATATGCTTCACGACCGGGCGGGCGTCTCAAAAGTAATGACATTGCACGATAAGCCGCCGCGTGTTTTGTTAAATCGTCATAAACGCAGAGGCAGTGCCCGTTTTTCTCATACATAAAATATTCAGCCATTGCAACGCCCGCGTACGGTGCCAAATACTGTAAAGGCGCAGAATCAGCCGCCGTTGCCGCAACAACTATTGAATATTCCATTGCGCCGTGATCTTCCAAAGTTTTTACAACGCGCGCAACGGTTGAGGCTTTTTGTCCAATGGCAACATAAATACAAATACAGTTTTGCCCTTTTTGGTTAATAATCGTGTCAATCGCAATAGCCGATTTACCAATACCTCTATCGCCGATTATCAATTCACGCTGCCCGCGCCCAATAGGTACAAGCGCGTCAATAGCTTTTAAACCTGTCTGCAACGGCTCATGAACTGATTTTCTGTCAGCAATACCGGGAGCTTTAAATTCGACAGGGCGTGATTTTTCAGTTTGAATAGGTCCTTTGCCGTCGATTGGGCGTCCGAGTGCGTCAACAACGCGCCCGATCATATTATCGCCAACGGGAACCTGCATAATTCTTGCAGTGCGTTTTACTGTTGCGCCTTCTTTAATTTCATTGTCGCGCCCCAAAATAACCGCACCAACATTATCCTGCTCAAGGTTAAGAACCAGTCCGAAAATATCGTTGCCGAAGTCTAACAATTCTCCCGCCATTGCTTTATCCAAGCCGTGAATGTGTGCGATACCGTCACCGACTTCAATAACCGTGCCGACTTCATCAACATTTAAATCGACGTTGTAATTTTTTATCTGATTCTTAATTATAGCAGTAATTTCATCCGGATTTATTTTCATTTTTGTTACTTCACCTCTGATTAACTGCAAAAAAATTTTTTAAAGACCGTTGAAAATCCTTAATCCTTAATCCTTAGCCCTTAACTTCCAACAGCAAGCGTACTTTTCAAGGAGCGTAAACGCCCGGCGGCTGAACCGTCAATTCTTTTATCGCCGATTGTAACAATGACGCCGCCCAAAATAGATTTATCTTCGTGCTTGCGAATTTGAATTTTTTTGCCTGTAACGCTTGCAAGTTTTTTTGTAAGTTGGTTTTCCTGCGATTTTGTAAGCGGAAAAGCGGTTACAACGTCAGCAACCAAAATACCGAGTGCCTGATTTTTTAAGCCGGTAAAAATTTCGTAAATTTCATTGAAAATACCAATTCGATTTTTATCAACCAGCAAAAGTAAAAAATTCATAACGTCCGGCGAAATTTCTTTGTCAAACGCTTTTTTGAGTAAATCTTTTTTTGCTTGATGCGGAATTAATGGATTTTGAAAAAACTTTACGGCGTCCGGCAAGCTGAAAACGTCCGCTTGAATTTGGCTTAAATCTTTGTCGTAGGCGTCAAGTTTATTTTCTTCCTGCGCGAGTTCAAAAATAGCGCGTGAATATTTGGTGGCAAGCTGGATATTTAACATAACGCCGCCTCCTATTTAACGCCTTCAAACATATCTTCATTTAATCCGGCTATAAAATCGCTGACGAGTTTATCATTTTCTTTTGAAGAAAGATTTTTCTCAACGATTTTTTCAGCCGCCGCCAAACTCAAGGTAACAATTTCTTTTTGCATTTGTTCAAAGGCGCGGTTGCGTTCGTTTTGAATTTCGATTTGTGCGTTTTGTTTAAGGCGTTCAATTTCTTTTTTAGTTTCGGCAACGAGTGCTTCGCGTTCTTGCCGTGCGGTAATTTCTGCCTTGTCAACAATTTCTTGAGCGCGGCGTTGAGCATCTGCAAGTTGTGATTTATACTGCGCTAAAGTTTCTTCAGCGGCTTTTTTGTCAGCGTCCGCCTTGTTAATGTCAGATTGAATTTTATCTGAACGCTGTTTAAGCATTTTAGCAACGGGCTTGTAAGCGAGAGCGCGCAGGATAGCCGCCAAAATCAAAAAGTTTACAACCTGCGCGATCATAGTTGCATTAATTTCTATCAAAAGAAATTCCCCCTCTCCGTGTTTATTCGCCGTCGCCGCAAATTAAATCTGTAATTTCTTCGATTCTGTCAAGCGGGAACGGCGGAGAAGAAATTGGTTTCATTGCCAAAGAAATTAATTTAACGGGGTTATCATCCGCGGCAATTCTGTTTGAATGTAGCACGCCGCAAATTTTGCAACGGTGGATAATACACCATTCGCCATTTTTTTTAATCCAAACTGCAACCGGTTCCATTGCGCCGCCGCAATCTGAATTTCTGTCGCCGGGTTCGTCGTCCAAATGTTGACTTGTCAAACAATACGGGCAATGGTTACGGTGATTGGTTCCCGCGCCCGTTTCAACTACAAGCCGCCCGCAATTTTTGCAAATAAATGGTTCGTTGCAAGCGTGATTTTTATAATATCCTTTGGCAAAAAGTTTACGTTTATTTTCTCTGTTCAATGCTTTAACCTCCAAAATTTTTTTACTTATGGAGGCTTGAAATGTAAGCAAACCTCCCGATTAGCTTACAAGTTTCATTGCATTAAAATTTTTCAAAAGTCATTCCTCCGACTGAAAATTAGCCGATAAGCGGGTTAGCATAAAGCATAATCAAAGCAACAACAGCGGCGATAATAGCCATAGCTTCAATCAAACCGACAGAAATAAGGGTGTTGGTGAAAAGCGCGCCTTGCGCTTCCGGTTGACGAGTAATACCTTCAATAAATTTGCTTGTAACAAGACCATCACCCAAGCCCGCGCCAATAGCCGCAAGACCCATACAAATACCCGCTCCAACAAGAGCAGCAGCTACCATAATTGCATTTTCCATTTAAAATTTCCTCCTCAAAAATAAAAATTAATGACTTTCTTTAACGGCATTACCCAAATAAGCCATACTAAGCATTGTGAAAATAACCGCGTGTACACAGCTGATAAAAATACTGAAACCAAGCCACGCTACGCTCGGAAGGGACAACCAAAACGGATTTTCCGTCAAATGAAGTAAAACGATAATCAGAATTTCGCCCGCGAGAATGTTACCGAATAGACGAAAAGCCAACGTGATAGGTTTTGCAATTTCTTCAATAGCATTGATGACGACGAACGGGGCTATAGGCTGGAAAAAGTGTGCAATGTAATGCCCGCCTTTGAAGTATAAGCCGAAGAAATGTACCATACAAACTACCAATAAGGCAAGCCCTAACGTCGTGTTCAAATCGTTTGTCGGCGATTCCAAAAACGGTATTAACCCCAAAAGGTTGCTTGTCAACAAAAATAAAAACAACGACACAATGAACGGCGCAAGAAACATTCCGCGTTTGCCCATCATACCTTCAATTTGCCCGTGAAGCCATACTACAATTATTTCAATGAAGTTTTGCCAACCGCTAGGTATAACTTTTAAACTGCGCACGGCAAGGCAGGAAATTACAATAGTAACCGCCATTGCAAGCCACGTCATTTCTAAAGTTTCTATGTTGAACGTCAAGCCCATAAATTGAACAGTCTCACGAACGCCAATATGTTCCATAAATTTCACCTCCTTCCAAAGTACACCAAAACACCAAGCGCGGTTACATAAAAAACAATAAAACACATCGACGAAGTTAAAAATAAATCCGTCGATATGCGCGCGGCAACTCCTAATACAACTGCAATCATCAGAAACCGCAACAACAAACCGATTAACATAATTTTTTTCGCTTGTGCAATGTCTTTCATTTGGGCTGCAGTTTCAAGCCGCGCCGCCGTCGATAAATGGTAAAAAAAAGCTAACAGCGCGCCTATCAAAACTGAACCGCACAAAAAATATTGCCCGGCGGAAATTAATTGTATCACCATCATTGCGGCTACTGCAAGAAAAATCTTGTAGCCTCGCTTGAATGTTAAAATTACCTGTTTCATAACGGTTTAAAACTTTCGACACTTAAAATTTTTTCCCTGCAAATTTTTTTAATTTATAAACAAAAAAGCCCGTACCCTGCGCGAGTACGAGTCAAATTTATATTGAGCCAAATAAATTATTTTCTATTGGCAATTTCATTTTGAATGGTTTCCCACATTTTATGTTCAATTGGATAATTATTGTCAGTAAGATGAATCCCAACAGGATTATCATATTTTTGAAAAAGAACTTCGCCGTTTTTCTTTTGAGTAAAATAATAATTCGGATAACTTATTGCGCCGTTTTCACGAACTTCTTTTGTTTTTACGTACGCAATTATTGTATATGACCCTCTGTGCGCCCACCAGTCTTGCCCCAATTCTTCATTGTATTTAATCGTTTCAGTCATCAAGTAAACTTTAGTTTTGAAAAGCGGTTCCGTTCCGCAATAGACATCACGTGCGTCGGCTTGCGGAGTAAAAGCTAAAAACATCCCAACTGCCAAAACTGTCATTAAAAATTTTTTCAACACGACAAACAACCTCCCCAAATTTTTTTCTATTATATTATATCGAATTTCAATTTCAATAAAAAAAGCCCCAAATTTCTTTGAGGCTGAAAAGTTTTGTCGCGCAGGTTTTATTTTCTGGATTTAAAATCTTCGTCAACTGCCGCGCGCCAATCGTCAGCAACATCTTCCATACTTTGAGCCGCAAACGCCGCGCTTACAAAATTTGACATTGAAGAAAATCTTGCGTTAGTGCCGCGTTTGTCGTTGTGATAATTTACCGCACGATTTGCACTTATTCCCATTCTGCCGGAAACTTCCACGGCGTCAATATTTGCGCCCAAAAATACGAAGTCCCAGCCCTTTTCTTTTTGAGCTTCGATAAGTTTTCTAATATCAGGGTAATTGTAACGGTGGCTTGCATTTTCCATGCCGTCGGTTGTAATGATAAAAATAGTTTTGGCGGGAACGTCTTCAGGGCGTGCGTACTTGTGAATATTTCTGATATGTTTGATAGCGTCGCCCATTGCGTCCAAAAGTGCCGTGCCGCCGCCTACAAAATATTCATTTTCAGTTAAAGTTGGAACTTCAGCTATTGGCAATCTGTCATGAATTACTTCAGAAAAAGTACTGAAAAGTACGGTTGAAACAAGCGCGGCGTTTTCGCCTTTTTTGTGTTTGTCGAGCATTGAATTAAAGCCGCCGATTGTGTCAGCTTCCAAGCCGCTCATGGAGCCGCTCCTGTCCAAAATAAAAACTACTTCAGTTACATTTGCCATATTTAAAACCTCCTCAACTTTTTCCGAATTATAGCCGCTTTTGGTTTTAAATTGGTCGTCTGCAGGGCGACAAAATTTTTGCCCGCCGCCAATTAACGGTTGCTTGTATTCGTACAAAATTTCGTTGATAGTTTCAATGTCAAAAATATTTTTCTCAATGAAAAAAGTTACTATGACATCGCCGAGATTTTTTTTGTTGAGGGTAAAGCCGGCAGATTGTAAAAGTTTTTGTGTCATTTTGTAATTTAGTTTCAAAGAAATTGCAAAGGCAAGCACGGTATTTTTGGCGGGCTGATAGTCAGCGTTGTTTATAATTTTTGAAAACAGGCGGCGGTCGATATTTGCGCGGTTATAAATTACAGAATTTTTTTCTCCGCTTTCCTCAATCAGCCGTACCAACATTTCAGAAAAAGTTTCGCCGGAATTTTTTTCAAGCAGTTCATTAAAATTCGGCGCAATACTAAAAAAAGCACCGGCAAAACTTGACCCCGCAAAATCACGTTCTTCAGAATAATCCTGCGCGACGGAATCTTCTTGAACAAAATTTTCTTCAATATATTTTTTCAGTTGTTGCCTTAATTCATCCACAAATAAAACCTCCAATCATTTTACAAAGTGCGGTTTTAAAATTAATGTGACGAAATAAATTACCGCCGCGCAAACTACGATTGTTGAGCCTGCCGCCGAGTTTAATTCATACGCCAAAAATAATCCCGTCAAGCCGGAAATTAAAGCCGTTGCCACGCTGAAAATATGGTAAGCTTTTACAGAATTTGTAACGTTGCGCGCCGCCGCCGCCGGTAAAACTAAAAGCGCGTTGATTATCAAAATTCCTACCCATTGAATAGAAAGTGCGACAACTATCGCCAATATTACGGCGAATGCTGATTCAACTTTTTGAGTGGCAATTCCGCGACTGCGCGCCAAAGTTTTATTCACCGACGAAATTAAAAGCTTGTTAAAAAGAAAAATCCAACTTACAAAAACTAAAACAAAAACTGCGCCCAAATAAATTAAATCTTCCTGCGAAATTGAAAGTAAATCGCCAATTAAAAATCTGGAAAATTTATTGAACTGCCCGCCCGCCGACATAAGCATTAAACCGAGCGCAATAGCCGTTGAACTGAACACGCCAATTACCGTATCCGCGCCGCTGTGCGCTTTATTTTTTATGTAGGTTATCAGCAACGCAAAAACTATTGAAAAAATTATCAGCCCAAAAATTTCCGAGCCTACGCCCAAAATTGCGCCTATTGCAATTCCGGTAAATGCTCCGTGCCCGAGCGAATCTGAAAAAAAAGCCATTCGGTTTGAGACAACCATAGTTGACAAAATACCGAACAGCGGCGTTACCAAAAGTATTGCGCAGAGCGCGTTTCTCATAAATTCAAATTCAAACATTTCAACCGTTATCATCGAATAAAATTTTTCCGGCGTCAAGTTGTTTAGCCAAAATTTCTTCAGCCGCTTGAAGTTGCGTATCTTCAGCGAAATTTACGGCAAGTTCACGGGTTGCAGGCAGCGGCGTTTCAAGTTCAACTTCAACATCCGGCAAAATTCCTATCCCGTCAATACTGCGCCCGTTAGGCGTGTAATATTTTGCGATTGTAAGTTTTAAGCCGTCATCTTGAAACATTGGAATAACAGTTTGAACGGAGCCTTTGCCGTAAGATTTTTTACCGACGATTAACGCCGCCTTTGTATCTTGCAACGCGCCGCTTAACAATTCGGACGCGCTCGCGCTGTTTTGGTCAATCAAAACTACTATTGGAAATTTTGACTGTTCAAGATTTGAAGTGTAAACTTCCTTTTCGCCGTCGCGCCGAATAACTGAAACAATCGTACCGGCGGGAACAATTTCCTGTGCAATTTCAACGCAACTTGTAATGACGCCGCCGGGATTTTGGCGCAAGTCGAGGATGAAGCCTTTCATTCCTTTACTTTCAAGTTCAGTCATTATTTCTTTAAATTCTTTGCCGGTATGTTCGCTGAAGTTTGTAATTTTGATATAGCCTTCGCGGTCGTCAAGCATTTCTCCGGCTACAGTTTTAACTTCGATAATTTCGCGGGTAATTTTGTAGATTTTATCTTCTTCGCCTTCACGATGAATCAAAAGTTCAACTTCAGTATTAATTTCGCCACGAATTTTCAGCGCAACTTCGGCAGGGTCAATTTCTTCTATTGGTTGAGAATTAACCGCCAAAATTGAATCGCCAACTTGTAAGCCGACTTTTTCGCCGGGACTTCCTGGAATTACGCCCAAAACTTGAACGCCGCCATCTTTAAATCCCATATAAACACCAATACCGCCAAAACTGCCGCTTGTTTCTGCCTTCAGTTGGCTGTAAAGTCTTGGATCAAGGTAAATTGAGTGCGGGTCGCCCAGTGAACGTACCATCCCGCTGATTGCGCCGCCAATCAGTTTATTTTCGTCAACGTCTTGCACGTACTGCGATTCTATAAAACGCATTGCGCCAATTAACCGCGTAAGGTTGCCTGCCGTTTGAGAATCAAAACTCAACGCAACGCACAACCCGACAATCGTCCCTATCGAACTGATTAAGGCAATCAGGATAATCCCTATAATTGTTCTTATTTTCATTAACTTTCCCCGTTTGACGTTATATTTTTTATCTTATTATTTTATTTTAAGGGGTGTAGCTTGTCAACAAATTTAAATTTTTTATCTTTTAAATGTACTTTCTTTTTATAAAGAAAGTACCAAAGAAAATCTTTCGCCCGTCAGGGTTTTTCACGTCAAAGGTTACAAAAATTTAAAGTATGAGCCGCGTTTGCCCACGTTTCCACAATTCGTACTCATAACTAAAAACCGATGACGGGCTATAGTTACGGTTACATTTATTTTATTTTTTAAAGTTGCCAATCAACAGGTTTTTCGCCAATAGAAACTAAAAAGTTGTTGACTTTGGAAAAAGGACGACTTCCGAAAAATCCTCTGTCAGCTGAAAGGGGGCTCGGGTGCGCTGATTCTACGATAAAATGACGCGGATTCGTTATCATTGACTTTTTCGCTCGCGCAGGATTCCCCCATAAAATAAAAGCTAAAGGTTTTTCGTGTTCGTTCAAAAGTTCAATGATTCTGTTTGTGAAAATTTCCCACCCTTTGCCCTTGTGAGAATTTGCGGCGTGCGCCCGTACCGTCAAAACTGCGTTCAAAAGTAAAACGCCCTGTTCAGCCCATGATTTTAAGCAGCCGTGAGTTGGAATTGTGCAACCTAAATCTGCGCGAAGTTCCTTAAAAATATTTTGGAGGGAAGGCGGCGGCGGTACATTTGGCAAAACTGAAAAGCTTAAACCGTGCGCTTGTCCCGGCTCATGGTAAGGGTCTTGTCCCAAAATTACAACTTTTGTATCTGCATAACTTGTAAAGTGCAGCGCGTTAAAAATATCGTACATATCAGGGAAAATTTCTTTCGTGCGATATTCGCTGATTAAAAATTTTCGCAATTCCTGATAATAGGGTTTTTGCAATTCGTCATTGAGTAAATCTGCCCAATCGTTTTTAAAAATTTTCATTTCAATTACCTCTTGCAAAATACAGCTAAATATTTACAATCTTAGACAACAACAAAAAATTTGTCAACATTTGGAGGAATTGAATTGTACAAAAACATTTTGATAAACGCGCCGGTAAATTTGGGTGATGCGGTTTTGGCAACCGCCGCCTGTATTTTATAAAAATTTTGTCAATCTTTATGGAGGAATTGAATTGTACAAAAACATTTTGATAAACGCGCCGGTAAATTTGGGCGATGTGGTTTTGGCAACCGCCGCCTGTATTTTATAAAAAAATTTTCAATCTTTATGGAGGAATGGAATTGTACAAAAACATTTTAATAAACGCGCTGGTAAATTTGGGCGATGTGGTTTTGGCAACCGCCGCTTGCGATTTAATAAAAAAAAATTCCCCTGACGCCAAAATTACAATGTTGGTAAAAAGTGTCGTCAAGGAAGCTGTAATTGATAATCCGGTTGTTGATGATGTAATTGCATTTGAGTACAACGCGCGGAAAAATTCTCTCGGCAAAATGTATGAAGTCATTCGTGAAATTCGCCGCCGAAATTTTGACTTGGCAATTTCTTTTGACAGGAAACTTCGCCCTGCTTTAATAACTTTTGCCGCCGGTATTCCGCGCCGAGTTTGTCCGACAAAAATTTTTGAAAGCAAGAAAAGCCGCGTGCCTTTGCTTTATACCGACGTCATAGAAATGGACTACGATTTATTCAGCAAGCCGCAAGCTGAAAACTTTCAAGAAATTGTGCGGCGATTTTTCAAGATTGAAGGTCACGGCAAGCCGCATTTTCCAACGAATTTTTCTTCAAATGTCGAAAAGTTATTGAGTCAAATTCCTGACGATAAAATTAAAATTGCACTTTGTGTAAAGGGAACTTTTCCGCTGAAAACTTATCCGAAAGAATATTTTGCTGAAGTTGTAAATTCTTTGCGCCAAAAGTACAACGCGGCGTTTTTTATAATTGGCGCGCCGAATGATAAAAGTTATGCAGATGAAGTTATTGCTGAAATTGGCGGCGGCGTTTTGAATTTTTGCGGCGAAACTTCAATTACCGATCTTGCTGAAATTTTCCGTCGCGCAGATTTATTTTTAACGGTGGATACCGGCGCGATGCACATTGCCGCAACCACCGGTATTAAAACTGTGGCGTTTTTCGGTTGTTCGCCCGTTGTCAGATATTCGCCAATAAATAAAAACTCTGTTGTACTTTCAAGCAAAGAACCTTGTTGCCCGTGTTCAGTGCGTGAAAAAGATTGTCCAAGTTATCCTAAGCCGAATTGCCTGTACAATGTTAAGCCTTCAGAAATGATTGAAGCCGCCGTTAAGTTTTTGGGCTGAACTATAGACAATGCAAAGCCCCAGCGAATACCAAAAAATTTTGCCCGTTACTGAAGTTTCAAAGTTAAATTCTGTCAAGCCGTGCAACATCATCCCCCACAGCACGCAGAAAAATAACAGCCACGCAATATTTTTATCTTTGAACCAAATTTTTAAACTGAAATATGAAAAGTATCCCCATAAAAAAATAAATGCTCCCGCGCCCGCAATTCCACATTCTGCAAGCATTTGAAGAAAGTTATTGTGCGCGTGTTCTTGATGGCGTTCCTTTGCCTCCGGCGAAATGTATTCGTTTTGGTAGGCAAATTTATATTGCCCGTAACCTACGCCGAAAATTGGATTGTCTTCAAATATTTTTAGCGCACTTTGCCACATTAAAAGCCGCTCGAAATTTGACTGCATCTGCATATTTGTTATTGTGGAAAATCTTTCAGACAAATTCGGCGTGGCTATAAAAATTCCGCCCGCTATTGTCAACATTGCAAGCACGGCGATAAAAGATTTAAATTTTTTCCCTGCGTAAATTAAAACGACCGCCGGAATCAAAATTAACATTGAGAGCCAAACGCCGCGCGTGCCGTTAAACAGCAACGCCAAAAATCCTACAACCGCCGATACAATAAAAAAATTTCTTAAGCGGTTGCTTTTCACGTGCATTATTAAAACGGCGTAAAGCGGCAGGGACATTGCCAGCAAAGTACCTTGAGGCATTACGCCCAAAACGCCGCCGAATCTCCATACTTCGTTGAAATGTAAAAAGCCCTGCGCGACAACTATAAAATTGCTGATAAAAACTCCAACCAACAATAATTTTATCAACGTAAAAAATTTTTTCTTGTTCAATGAAATAAAAAGTACCGGCAACAACGCCGACATGTGCAAAAGATATTTTTCAAGAAATTTTTTGACGCCGTACAAAACATCAGTTGAAGTCAACGCCGAAATAAAGACCGCCGCCAGTAAAATTAAAATCGTGGCAAAAATTTTTCTGTACTCTTGGAAAATTAATTTTGCGTCGTAATTTTTGAGAAATAGTATGTGAAACATTCCCAGCAATGAAAATACCAAAAAAAAATTCCCTGCCGCCTTTGACAACGGCAAAAAAAACGAAAAGCCGCACAAATAGTAAAATGTGCGCCTCTCTGCGTCTTCAATTCCGAAAAAAGACATTGCCTTTAAATTTTTTAAAACATCCATTATCAATGATGGAACAGGCGAATATGAGTCATCGCCATAACAATTCCGTATTTATCGCAAGTTTCAATAACGTTATCATCACGAATGGAGCCGCCCGCTTGAGCAATAAATTCAACGCCGGATTTATGGGCGCGTTCGATATTGTCGCCGAACGGGAAAAATGCATCAGAGCCGAGTGCAACGCCTTTTAAATTTTTCAGCCAATCTTTTTTGGCGGCGTCAGAAAAAGTTTCAGGGCGTTCAGTGAAAACTCTTTGCCAATTATTTAAAATATCTTCACTTTCATTGCCAATATAAACATCAATGGCGTTATCGCGGTCGGGGCGTTTAACGTCAGATTTAAACGGCAAATTTAAAACTTGCGGACTTTGACGCAAAAACCAAAAATCCGCCTTATTGCCGGCAAGTCTTGTACAATGAACGCGGCTTTGTTGTCCCGCGCCAATTCCTATAGCCTGCCCGTCCTTGACGTAGCAAACAGAATTTGATTGAGTGTATTTCAAAGTTATCAGCGCAATTAATAAATCACGTTTTGCAGATTCGGGGAAATTTTTATTTGCCGTTGGAATGTTGGTTAAACAATCTGCAGAAATTTTTATATTGTTGCGTTGTTGTTCAAAAGTTACGCCGAAAACTTGTTTATGTTCAATCGCCGCCGGTTCATAACTTGGATTTATTTTTAAAATTAAGTAATTGCCGTTGCGTTTAGATTTTAAAATTTCCAATGCTTTTTCAGTGTACGAAGGCGCAATAATCCCATCGCTTACTTCGCCCTTAAGATATTTTGCCAAAGATTCGTCAACTTCATCAGAAATAATTGCAAAATCGCCGTAGGAACTCATTCTGTCCGCGCCGCGCGCCCTTACGTACGCCGCCGCAACTGCGCTAATTTCGCCTTTGACGAAATAAATTTTTTTCAAAGTTTCATCGAGCGGTAAGCCTACAGCCGCGCCTGCCGGTGAAACGTGTTTGAAGGAAGCCGCCGCCGGTAATCCGGTTGCCTCGCGCAGTTCTCGTACAAGTTGCCAGCCGTTCAAGGCGTCCAATAAATTTATATAGCCGGGCTTGCCGTTCAAAACTTCAAAGGGCAATTCGCCACTTTCCACAAAAACTTTTGCCGGTTTTTGATTTGGGTTGCAACCGTATTTTAACTCAAGTTCGTTCATAAATTTTCCTCCTGCCGTTTAAGCTACGATATTTTAGCAATTTGAGCTTGAGTAGTCAATTATTCCTAAAAGCCAAAAAAGAGAGCTACCGAACGCTCTCTCCTTTGTCGCCGTTTATACCCTTCCTTGCTTTCGCCTTAGCAAGTCACTCAAAAGTATATTAGCACATACTTTTTAATTTGACAAGTATTTTTGAAAATTAATTGGCAATGATTTTTTGTGTAAGCAGGGAAATTTTTTTGACAAGTAGGCATTTCTTTTTGGCGCAAAAAGAAACGCCCGGCAAAGAAAAACAGCCGCACATAATGACATCACGTCTTAGAGAGCATGCCTTGCTACGCAAGCGCGGCGGGCGTCCATACGTGGACGCCATCTTTTATTTTTCAGTAAAAATTTTTAAAATCGATACACGGGCGCAAATTTTTATTGTGAATTCCCATATTAATTTTTTAACATCTCCTGCAGAATTGCAGCCGAATCTTCGACGCAACCGACGCACGGGCGCAAATTATTTCTGCGAATATCACGGCAATTAATCGCGCCAATTTTAGCTTGAAATTTTTTGTCGAGTTCGTCAACCAGTTTTGTATCTTCGCCGAATTTTGCCTTTAAAACCATTTCGCCTGCGTAAAGCGCGCCACATTTAATCGCTCTGCCGCCGGAATAGGGCGCAGCTGCTTTTTTGGCTTCGTCGTGCGAAAGTCCCGCGTCATCGCAAAAAGCACAAAGTATTGACTGCGAACAACTGTAAGGACCGTTCATATAATCTACCGCTTGTGAAATTTTATCCATCGCTAACTCTCCCAAATCTTAACGCCCGTAAATCAGCGGACGATTTATAGTTTCATTAAAAAATGTAATTAAAGGACCTGTACCGAGTGCCATTGTCAAAGTACCGACGCCAACTATACTTCCAAAAATAAATCCTGTTGTCGTTGCAACGGTATCAATTCCGATACGCGCATATTTGAACGGAATTTTTTTCTTTGAAACATCTTCGATAATCCAGCCTATAGCGTCGTAAGGTCCCATTCCCAAATTGGTAACCATGTACATTGACGCGCCGAAACAGCAAATTATTACACCGAGTACCAAACAAATTATTCTTGCCGTCATTGAAATATAGCCCAAATCAGGATAAATTAAAATCATAAGCGCGTACCAGCCGTCAACAATTGGTCCGAGCAAAAACATATTTATCAGCGTGCCAAATTGAATGTAGCTCCGCGCAATTATAAAAATTGGAATAATCGCCACAAGGTTAAATAAAATTACGCAAGTACCGTAACTCATTGCAAACGCCTTGCTGAATCCCAACTGCATACACGAAAAAGGATCGTTGCCAAAAAGACTGATTCTCAACAAGTTAATCGCAAGCCCAATGATTATGTGCGCCACGAAAATTCCAATTACACGCCGCTTTAAAATTGGATCCCTCCTAAATTTACCTTGAATTTTTTGTACAAGTCCCACAGTTTCCGCCTCCTAAATTTTTTTTAGTTTAGCAAGTAAAATTCAAGCAGTCAAGAATTGCGCGGGTTTATTAAAAAAAATTTTTACGCTAAATCTTTGCCGGCTTCAGCCAAAATTTTCATTTGCTCCATAGTTTCTTCTTCGGTAACAAGTTGAGGCGCGCCGTTGATAATTGTTTCGTAAAGTGCGTCATAAAATCTTGCGTAGTCTCCAACTTCAGATTTAACTTTTTCTTCGTGGTAATTGCCTTCGTCATCGTAATAATAAATTGTGCCGTAATATTCCGGCGTGTCAATTCCAAAATCTGCGTGTCCGGCGGGCAAATAAAATTTTTTCAAGTCAGCCTCTTGTCTGTCTTGTTCAGCTTTAATGAAAGTTCCGCGCGTGCCGTAAACTTCAAAGCTCGGACGAATTTTGGCGCGGAAATAACTTGATTGAACCGTAACTTTCAAGCCATCATAGAAAAAATCTAAGTCAAAATAATCATTCATTCTGCCCTTGCCCAAAAGTTGGCGAACGTCATAACGAACTTCTTGCGGCTTGCCAAAATATGAAATAACTTGGTCAACGGTATGGCAAGCGTGCGTATAAATGAAGGCGTGGTCGCGGTTGTAAGTAGTTTCACTTTCGGGAGTGCCGGCGCGGTAATAATCGTAGTGCATGCAAACTTCAAAAACTTTTCCGAGCTTGCCGGATTCAATGACTTTTTGCACGGTTAAAAAATCGCTGTCAAAGCGGCGATTCTGATAACATTGCACGGTAACGCCTTTTTCTTTAGCAGTTTTGAAAAGGTCTGCGGCGTCTTCAACGTTGGTTGCGAAAGGTTTTTCAACGACGCAATTTTTGCCTGCCTCCAAAACTTTTTTAGCCATTGAGTAATGAGCTTGACTGGGCGTGTTGACAACTACAACATCAATTTCGGGATCGTTTAAAATTTTGTCGAGATTGTCGGTATATTCAACGCCGGGAATTTCTGCCCACGCTCCGGGGCGAAGTGTACGTTGATAAATTGCCTTGATTTTAATTTTTTCCGGGCGATTCAGTGAATACGGCAAGTGATAGCGGTTTGTACTTTTGCCGTTGCCAATGTGAGCGATAACCAATTTTCCGTCCAACATTTTAATTCCTCCAAAATTAATCTATTTTTTTTTCTTCAGATTCTCTTTTTTTGGCAAGTTCAGCCTTACGTTGTTTTTTGCGTTCACGGTAACTTTCGTAACGTTGACGCCCTGATTCAAACGCCGCCTTAGCTTCTTCAGTTTCCAATTCAAGGCGCGGTACATTCATTGGGCGTCCGTTTCTGTCGAGTGCAACCATTGTAAAATATGCTGAAAGGGCGCGTTGCGGTCCCGTTTCCTGTTCCAAAACTTCAACGTCAACAGTAACTGCAACTTCCATTGAAGTTTTGCCGACGAAAATAACTTCAGCCGTGCAAGTTACAAGATCGCCAATCATTATTGGCAGTAAAAATTCCAATTCGTCAACGCGGGCAGTTACAACATTTGAACGGGAATAACGCCGCGCCGCCGCGTAAGCCGTCGAGTCCATAATTTTCATAATGTTGCCGCCGTGTACATTGCCGCTCGGATTTGTATGACTGGGCATCATAACTTCACTAAGTACAACTTTTGTTTGTTGCATTTTTCCACTTCCTTAACCCTTAACCCTTAATCCTTAATCCTTAATCCTTAAATCCTTAACCCTTAAACCCTTAAACCTTAAACCTTAATCCTTAACCCTTAATCCTTAACTTTAATTCCGACTTGTTCACGCCCGCCCTGTAAAATCTGCGCGACAATTTCGCTGACTTCAAGATATTTATTGGCGCGTTCAAAGTCTTTGCTGTCGATAATGTCAATGAAAGTTTCAAATTCGTACAGCATACGGTGCTTTTCTTCGTCAAAAGATTCAACTATACCGTTGCCGTCGTTGTAATTTAAAATGTAAGCGTCGATTCTGTTTGCCGGAATTTCAATAAAAATATTGCCCTTGTCGCCTTGAATGGTTGACGCGGTAAGTACTTGACAATCTTTCGCACCAATGCAGACGGCTTTAAAATTTCCGTAGTCAAGAACTAAAACGCCGCTTGTATCAATCCCGCGTTCAATGTTTGCGCTGTACGAAAAATTTTTTGGCTTGCCGAAAAGTCCAACGACAAAATTTAAATTGTAAACATTAATATCCATCAACGCGCCGCCGGCTTTTTTGGGGTCAAACGCGGGCAAAATTTCACCGGCTTTAAATTTGTTGTATCGGCTGGAATATTGGCTGTAATTCATACTTACAATTTTAATATCGCCGAGTTTCGGTAAATCTGCGCGAATATTTAAATACGCGGGCAAATAGTGTAAAGTAACCGCCTCAAACATAATTTTTTGACGTTCGGCGGCAATTTGTTTCAAGTCTTTAAATTCGTCGTAAGTTGTGACGCAAGGCTTTTCAACGATAACATTTTTATTGGCGAGCAACGCCTTTTTTGCAAAAGAATAATGCAAGTGATTGGGCAACGCCACATAAATTGTATCAAGGTTTTCATCTTTCAAAAGTTCGTCGTAGTCATAATAAACTTTTTGAAAGTTGTACTGCGCCGCCAAATTTTCAACGTGTTCTTTTGAGCGTTCCGTCCCCAAAATTGCCTTGTACGAAATTTTCAATTCGTCAATCGTCTGAAGAAAATCTTGTACAATCATACCGCTTCCCAAAATTCCCAAATTCATAAAATCGCCTCCAATATTTTTAAATTTTAATTCGCCACAATAAAAAAATTTTCCTGTAAATTATTTGCACACCGCATCAATAGATTTTCTGAAATTTTACTTTTGAAAACGGCGCGGCAATAGAAATTTTTTAGCGGAAAATGATATAATTTCACTGTCAACTTTTTTAGCGGAAGTGAATAAAATGCTGAAGTACAACGACCCCGATAAACAAATTGCCTATATGAAATTTTTGAATCGTGAAAATGATTTTCGCCATCACTACTACGACGAAGAATTGAAACAGTACAGAATGTTACAAGCCGGAGACCCCGCCGCGCCCGCTGAAAGTAACCGAATGATGACTTCAGGAACTACCGGGCATTTGTCAGATAATCCCGTACGAAATATGAAATATCTTTTTGTGGCGAATATCACGCTTGCCACGCGCTTTGCAATCGAAGGCGGCTTAGATTCTGAAACCGCCTACAATATCAGCGATATGTACATACAAAAAATGGACCTTTGCAACAGCGTCGAGGAAGTTTTGAAAGTTCATTATGAAATGTTTTCGTACTTTACCGCGCAAATGTCAAAAATCCACAAGTCAAATATTATTTCACAGGCAATTCAAAAATGCATTGATTATATCGATTTAAATCTTCACACAAAAATTACTCTTGAAAAATTGGCGGCGCAAACTCAACTTAGCACCAATTATCTTTCCGCGCTTTTCAAAAAGGAAGTTGGAATTACTTTGACGGATTATATTTTGAAGCGGCGAATTGACACGGCAAAAAATATGCTGCTCCATTCAACATTCAGCGCGACCGAAATTGGAGAAATTTTGGCGTTCAGTTCACAAAGTTATTTTATAAAAATAGAACCTAATCTAAATTATGAGGAATTAAATGTAGTTGCCAATTGCCCTTCTATGAAAAGCTTTAAAATATTTATGTCAAGCAATTCACCTAGTAGTCAGAATACTTTTAAAGTCATACCATCATGGACTGGGGGATATATGATATCAATTGAAAAATACTCAAATGACTATTGCACTAATTGCAAATATCATATTTTGATACAAAGCCAAGAAAAAGAAGAAGTGAATATCCAATTTTATGCATATTTTCAAGATACGATAACTTCTATATCATCAGGGAATACCATATATGATGCAGTCAAAAATGACGGATTCATATTATTCTTATATAGCTGCAGCAAATTTTAATTGATATAAATTTTATAATATTGGAAATACTGCAAATGCAGTGACATTATTGTGCTCATTGTATTTGTATGATGCATTTGATGAAAAAGAAGAGCTTTTGTTTGTGGATGCTTTATATGCTTTTTATTTGTTGACTTTTTTATTCGCAGCTAGAATAAAAATATTTCCATGATTAGATGAAAAGTCAGATTTTCAGTGGTTTGTGGATTTGTATTTCAATTTTTATGAAATAGTAGTATCGCAGTTAAAGCATAATGTTTCGAAAGAACAGTTAAGAGCGATAAGGACAAAAATGTTGACTAATATTGATATATTTTTTATGATGTTTTATTATGAAAAGCGTGTAAATAAGCTGTATATTGAATGAGCAGTAAATGATAATTATGTTAATGAGTTTTATCAGTGGTTGTTTTGACAACAACTAACACTAATTCAAAAGAATTTTTTGCAAAACAGAGAGAAAATAGTGAATGATCCCAATTTTTGAGAAATAGAACAGAATTTACT
>CALDHY010000031.1 GCA_937901445.1 uncultured Selenomonadales bacterium | reverse complement strand
CAATGATAAACGCTCCTCTTTTGTACGTTTTTGGGAATCATGATAATTCAGGAGCAGAAGGGGGGATTTGTATAGACGGGAAAATTTATAAAATTGGCGGCGCGCAGGCAATAGCGGCAATGGCTTTTGGCACTGAAACTATTCCCCGCGTCAACAAAATTACCGGTCCCGGAAATATTTTTGTTACGCTTGCAAAGAAGGAAGTTTTTGGACACTGCGATATTGATATGTTAGCCGGTCCGAGCGAAATTTTAATTATTGCTGATGAAACGGCTAATCCCGTGTACGCGGCGGCTGATATGTTAAGTCAGGCTGAACACGACCCGCTTGCTTGCAGTATCGTTATAACTACAAATAAAAGTCTTGCAGAAAAAATTTCAGTTGAGGTCGATAATCAACTTGCAAAATTGCCGCGCCGTGAAATTGCTGAAATGTCAATTCGTACCAACGGCTTAATTATCGTCGCGCAGGATTTAAATGAGGCGGTAGACTTTGCTAATATTTCAGCTCCTGAACATTTGGAATTGTTGACTGAATCGCCGCTTAACTTATTGCCGAAAATCAAAAACGCAGGCGCGGTATTTTTGGGCGCGTATTCGCCGGAACCTTTAGGCGATTATTTAGCCGGTCCAAATCACGTTTTGCCGACGGGCGGCACTGCTAAATTTTTTTCAGTGCTTAATGTTGAAACTTTCTTGAAACGCACAAGCTTAATTTCTTACACTCGCGCAGATTTATTAAGTGTTGCAGAAAATATCATTGAACTTGCAAACGCTGAAGGCTTAACTGCGCACGCCGCCGCCATTGAAAAGCGCAAAAATTAACCTTGAAAAATTTTTTGGTGCAATTTATAATATTTGGCGTCATGGAAGAGATTGCGTTCAAAAATAGTATCTATGCGCAGATTGGTTTTTACTGCAATGATATTTCAACAGATTGGAGCGCAACCTGTAAATTGACAGCTGAAAAAGTTCCTGCTTAAGCGGGAGCTTTTTTAGTTTGCAGAAAATATTTGCTTAGGCTTTAAACTCTATTGAAGAAAGAAAAAATTTAAATTAAAAATTGTCCGATTCGACTTTTTCCATCAAAATTTGTGAATAAAAACTGTAAAAATAATTCTGAAAAATTAATAAACTTTTAATCTTTACAAGTTAATTTTTAATTGAAATATGTAAATTTCTATTGTATAATCGCCGTAGAAAAATTTTTTTGTTTATATCAGGGGAGGTTTTTGAATTGATTTACACTGTTACATTTAATCCCGCGCTGGACTATAACGTCCGCCTTGACACGCTTACACCGGGCAAAATTAACCGCGTAACTTTTGAACAAGTTCTCGGCGGCGGCAAAGGTATTAACGTTTCAATCGTACTCGGCAATTTGGGACACAAATCAACCGCTATGGGTTTTCTTGCAGGTTTTACCGGCAAAGAAATTATCCGCCAACTCCGCACTTTTAACGCCGATGAAGATTTTGTCCAGCTTGACGAAGGCTTTTCAAGAATCAACGTAAAAGTTAAAGCTGATATTGAAACCGAAATTAACGGGCAAGGTCCAAAAATCAGTGACGCCAAACGCGATGAACTCTTTGAAAAACTTTCTAAACTCGGCGCGGGCGATACGCTTGTTATTTCCGGCTCCGTTCCAAATACGCTCCCCGATGATATGTACGAGCGCACACTTGAACCGTTGCAGGGCAAAGGTATTCGTGTTGTCGTTGACGCAGAAAAAGGCTTGCTCTTAAAAATTTTGAAATTCAATCCTTGGCTCATTAAACCGAATAATCACGAACTCGGCGATATGTTCGGCGTAACTTTGAAAACTGATGAAGAAATTGTTACCTACGCCAAAAAGTTGCAAGAAAAAGGCGCGCAAAACGTTTTAATTTCAATGGCAGGCGACGGCGCAATTTTGCTTACTGCCGAAGGTAAATCCTATAAATCTCCCGCTCCCAAAGGTACGCTTGTTAATTCAATCGGCGCGGGCGATTCAATGGTTGCCGGCTTTATCGCAGGTTATGAAGAATCCGGCGGCGACTACGAAAAAGCCTTCAAAATGGGCGTTGCTACCGGTTCGGCATCCGCTTTTTCTGAAAATCTTGCAACCCGCCCCGAAGTCGAGGCACTTTTAAAAACCATTGCGTAGTGGTGTAGTGTGGTAGTGTGGTAGTGAGATAGTATGATAGTAGAAACTACTACACTACCTAACTATCCCACTATCCCACTATGAAAGAAGTGAGACCGTTGAAAATTACAAATTTTATTTCAAAAAAATCAATAGCGTTGGACGTTCACCCTTCGACAAAACAAGAAGCTATTGATATGCTGATTGATTTACTGATGACGGCGGGCGCAGTCAAAGACAAAGAAGCCGTGCGCCGCGACGTTTTGGCGCGTGAAGTGCAAGGCTCCACCGGCTTATCTGACGGCTTGGCAACACCGCACGCGCAGGACGCCGCAATTAAGAAAACCGCAATTTCAATGATCACAGTTCCGGAAGGCGTCAATTTTGATTCAATCGACGATAAACCTGCGCGACTGTTGGTACTTTTCGCCGCGCCGCTTAAAGCAAGTGCAAATGAAATGACGGAATTGGGACGCTTTTCAGTTTTGCTGATGGATTCTGCCTTCAAAGAAAATTTAATTCGTGCAAAATCTGTTGACGAAGTTATAAAACTTATTGACGCAAAAGAGGCTGAACGCGCAAAATCTGAAGCTCCCGAAATTACCGGCAATTCAAAAATTATCGCAGTTACGGCTTGTCCGACGGGTATTTCTTCTTCATTTATGGCGCGTGAATCACTGAAAAATTGTGCGGCGAAATTGGGTATGAATATCCGTGTTGAAGTTTACGGCGCGGCGGGCGTCTACCATTCTTTGACAGATGAAGAAATTAAAAACGCAGACGTTGTAATTGTTGCCGCAAGCAAGAAAGTCCCTATTTCACGCTTCGACGGCAAGAAAATGATTAATACCGCCGTCGGTACAGCTATTCGCAAGCCGGAACAACTTTTTGAACGTATCAAAGCAGGGCAAGCTCAAGTTTTCCACGCTACCGAAGACGACGAACCTATAAGCTCCAAAATCTTTAAGAAAATCAAAAGTATCTTTAGCTAAGTTTAACGCGGCGGTTGTATAAAAAATTTCAGCCGCCGTTATCAAAATTTTTTCAATCAGAAAGGATGTCAAAAAATGAAAGTTGAAAAAGCATTACAAATTCTCTTATTGACAGCCCTTCTCATTACGGGGGGGGTATTGACCGGCAATACCGCTGAAGCCGGAAAACAAGATTTTACTATCGTCAATTTTTCTGGAAAAACTATCTATCATCTGTATGTCAGTCGTAGTGATCACTCTAATTGGGAAGAAGATCTTCTGGGACGATACGACACCATAAAGCATGGTGATTCTAAGAAAATAACTTTTAGTTCAAGGGAAGATGGAAAATTCTGGGATATAAAAGTAGTATTCAAAAATGGTAGAGAATGGGTTTGGAATGGCGTTGATCTTGAGACTGTCTATAGAATTCGGATTGATGGCAAAGGCACAGCACATTATAATTAATTTTTCTGTATAATTTTGAGGCGGCGTGGAAAATTTTTATACATTTTAGTTAAGTTTAATGCGGAAATTGTCGATTTGTTTTTAAATCGTCGACGTAAAATTTTACAATCAGAAAGGATGTCAAAAAATGAAAGTTGAAAAAGCATTACAAATTTTCTTGTTGGCAGCCCTTCTCCTTATCGGAGGAGGTGTAGCTGACACTGCTGAAGCTGCAAATTGGCGCAACATGGAAGTTTATAACAACACCGGTTATACTATTCAGCGTTTGTACATTACCGCCCGAGAACAAAGAAACTGGGGCGATGATTTACTTGGCAACAGAGTCTTGTATAATGGCGGTCACGATTCTTTCAGGTACAGTGCAGATTATCAGTACTACGAAATTAAAATAGTTTTTTCTGACGGTTCAACGCGCGAATGGACAGACGACCATGCATTGAACTTCAGAGGCTCCACAATGATAGTATTTTCCTACGCCGGCAATGGTCAATTTAGAGCAAAAGTAGACTAATCAATATTTCAGTGAAGTTTAACGCGGCGGTTGTTTAGTTTTTCAATTTGACAGCCGCCGTTATCAAACTTTTTAAAATCAGAAAGGATGTCAAAAAATGAAAATCACACGCGCATTACAAATTTTGTTATTGACAGCCCTTCTCATTACGGGGAGGGGTATTGACCGGTAATACCGCCGAAGCTGCTAAACTTCATATTAATAATCTTTCAGGAGATGACATTCATTACCTTTATATTACTAAAAATAATGAATCCGGCTGGGGTAACGATTTGCTTGGAAAAGATTTTATTTTTAAAAATGGAAGTTCGTGGACAGTAAATATTTTTGTAGATTCTTCTTATATAAAACTTAGAGCTGTTTTTAAAGGCGGCAATTCGCATATCTGGAAAAATATTGATATTTCTCAATACTCATATATGACAATTATCAAACAATCAGACGGTAGTCTATATGCTTTATACGGCAGAGAATAAAATTTTTTAATTAAGTTTAGCGCGGCGGTTGTAAATAAAAATACAACCGCTTTTAAAATTTTTTTATTTCCATAATAAAGGAATATTAATAAAAATGTTGAAACTTACAATTCGTAATGAAAGTTTTTTTTGTGGCTTGAAGGGTCGGCGGAAAATGAATTTTTCAAAAAAATTGTTGCTTTTAATATCGGTGTTGCGGGTTCTGATAACATTGACATTAACAAGTCGTGACGTTGAAGCAAATGAATGGGGTTTTAAGCTCATTAACAATTCCGGTAAAGAAATTTGGCACATTTATTGTTGGCAATCCGGAGTAAGCGGAGACAGCTATACTGATTATTCGGGAACCGGAATTTTAAAAAATGGCGAATCCGTAAGTATCAGTTTTGAATATCCAAAAAAATACGTTGACTTGGCGGTAATTTTTCAAAATGACAAACATTGGAATTGGAGCGGAATTGCGCTTGAAAATGTAGACACAATGACGATTGATGAAAATGGAAGCCTTCATTATAATTGACATAGTTTAACGCGACGGTTGTTTAATTTTTAATTATGCAGCCGCCGTTAGGAATTATAAATTTTTTTTAAAAAAAGGAAGTGTGAATTGATGAGAGTAACCGAATTGCTCAAAAATGCGAGCATCGATTTGGGCGCGCACGTCAAGGATAAGCAAGACGCTATTGCACACCTTGCAGACTTGATGGAAAAGGGCGGCAACCTCAAAGACAAAGCGCAGTACCTAAAAGACGTGCGGGCGCGTGAAGCCAGCGGCACAACCGGTTTAGGCGACGGTATCGCAACGCCACATGCAAAATCAGCAGGTGTAAAAGAGCCGGGACTTGCCGCAATGACTATCCCTGAAGGTATCGACTTTGAATCAATGGACGGCAACCCCGCGCGTTTATTCTTCGCTATTGCCGCCCCCGATACAGGCGCAGACGAGCATTTAATGATACTTTCAAAACTTGCCACAATGATAATGGATCCAGATTTTAAAGAGGCGTTAATTGCGGCAAAGTCTAAGGAAGAATTTTTAAAACTTATCGACGACAAAGAAGACGGCAAATTTCAAGCTCCCGCCGATTCGGCAAATGCAATGCTCGTTTCAACGGCGGATCATATTCAAATTTTGGCAGTTACAGCTTGTCCGACGGGTATCGCTCATACATTTATGGCGGCTGAATCTTTGGAACAACACGCCAAAAAGCGCGGTATTTCAATAAAAGTTGAAACAAACGGCTCCGGCGGCGCAAAAAATGTTTTGACTGCCGAAGAAATTGCTAAGGCAGACGGTATCATAGTTGCGGCTGATAAAAACGTTGCAATGGCGCGTTTCGACGGTAAACCCGTTGTAATTACGAAAGTTGCAGACGGTATCAATAAAGCTGATGAACTTATTGACAGAGCACTCGGCGGGCAAGCTCCAATTTACCACGCAAAAGCCGGCGAAGGCGCGGGCGATGCAGGCGGTGGCGGCGGCGAAAATGAATCTGTCGGGCGTCAAGTTTACAAACATTTGATGAACGGCGTATCGCATATGTTGCCTTTCGTTATTGGCGGCGGTATTTTAATTGCAATTTCATTCTTGATTGACGGCGCGTCAGTCGATTTAAATTCACTTCCGGCTGAAGAACGCGGCAAATTTGGTAACATTACTGAAACGGCGCACATTTTTAACGCAATAGGCGGCGCGTCATTCGGCTTTATGTTGCCGGTACTTGCAGGCTTTATTTCAATGTCAATCGCAGACCGTCCCGGTCTTGCGGCAGGCTTTGTAGGCGGCGCGTTGAGTGCATCAAACGGTTCAGGCTTTTTGGGCGCGTTGCTTGCCGGTTTTATCGCAGGTTTCTTTGTAAACTTCCTTAAAAAAGCTCTTAGCGGTCTTCCTGCGTCATTGGAAGGCACAAAGCCAATTTTATTTTACCCGTTGTTAGGTGTTTTAGGTATTGGTATAATTTGTAACTTTGTAATTGGTCCGCCTGTTGCCGGTATTAACGAGGCGTTGAAAAATACTTTAGCCAATATGGATCCTTCAGCAAAATTGATGATGGGCGCGGTTATCGGCGGAATGATGGCTATTGATATGGGCGGTCCTTTGAACAAGGCGGCTTATGTTACGGGCGTCGGACTTTTGGCGGACGGCAACTACTACGTTATAGCGGCGGCTATGGCTGGCTGTATGGTTCCACCTTTGGCTATTGCGCTTGCAACAATTTTCTTTAAGAGCAAATTTACAAAACAAGAACAAAGTACAGCACCTACAAATATTGTTATGGGCTTTTCGTTCATTACTGAAGGTGCGATACCTTTTGCGGCGGGCGACCCGTTGCACGTTATTCCGGCCTGCGCGATTGGCTCGGCTATTGCAGGTGCGCTTGTTATGATGTTTGACTGTACGTTAATGGCTCCTCACGGCGGAATTTTCGTTGTTCCTACCATTGGAAACCCCGGCGGTTATTTAACGGCTATTGCAGTTGGCGCGGTTGTCGGCGCGGTTATTTTGGGCTTTATCAGAAAACCACGTCCGCAAGATTGAGAATTAAATATTTGAAATGAAAAATTTGCCCTGTTTGAATTAATTATTCAGCAGGGCGTTATTTTTATTTGCCCAAAATTTAAGATTAAGGGTTACTTTAAAAGTACAGAGGTCGCGCGCCGCACTCCGTTTTTACCGGCAACGTTAAAATTTCTGCAACGC
>CALDHY010000030.1 GCA_937901445.1 uncultured Selenomonadales bacterium | reverse complement strand
TCTTCCGGCTTAATTCCAATTCCCGTATCCTTGACGCTGAAACGAATTTTTATATTTTCGGCGGATTTTTGAAGAATTTCAACTTTCAAAGTAACGGAGCCGCGCTCGGTATATTTTACGGCGTTGGTTAAAACATTTGTAACAACTTGTTTAATTCGTATTTCGTCGCCAAAAAGAATCGTCGGCAAATTTTTATCAGCGTTGACGATTAATTCAAGCCCTTTATTTTCGGCGCGTTTCTGAATCATATTAACCAAATCGTTCAAAAGGGAGCTTAACTCATATTCGACGGGGATAATTTCCATTTTACCGGCTTCAATCTTTGAAAAGTCTAAAATATCGTTGACAATCCCCAAAAGATTATTACCGGCGTTTTTGATATTTTCGGCGTATTCCAAAATATTTTCGTCCTTAGCCTCGCGCAGAATCATTTCATTCATACCGAGTACCGCGTTAATAGGCGTGCGTATTTCGTGGCTCATGTTGGATAAAAATTCGCTTTTGGTTTTGCTTGCTTGAAGGGCGGCGTCTTTTGCCATTTTCAATTCTCGATTTTCGGCGGATTTAACGGCGGAGCGCGCAAACATTATCAAAATCAAACAAAGTGCAATCGTACCGCCGATAAATGCAACGTGAATGTAACCGATACCTGCTGAAACCGCCTCCTGCGTAACACAACCGAACATCATTAATTTATCGTTGTAAATTTTTCCTGCAAAGCCTACCAAATTAACGCCCGCAATGTGAATCTGCGCGACGGCGCGACCTTCTTTAAAGGCTTTTTCGCCGACTTCTTTAGCAAATTTTTCGGTAAAGCCGTGAGTTTCATAAATTTTGTCAAAAAGCTCATTATTTTTAGTGGCGTCAGCAATTTCAGTCCAATTACCTTTAAAATCAGATAAAACAATTCTGCCGAGCCCGTCATAACTTATAACACTTAATAAATTTTCGACGCCTTTTTTTGTGTACTGTTCGTAAAGGGCGCAAGTTTCGCCGTCAATATTAATTGGCACAGCAAAAATCATTCCCTCAACGCCACGATAAGCAATAACGTCTTCGCCTTCAAAAACCGCGTCAATATCTTTGAATTCTTCCATTGTCAAAGTTGAATTGCGCCAACCAATAGGCGTACCGTCGGCGCGCAAAATTCCCGTAACATACGCACTTTCATTAAAAGCTTGTGCAACTTCAACCAAATTTTCAACTTCCATTTGTCCGCGTTCAATCGTGGCGGCGATTAAGTGCATTTCGGCAATCGTTCGGTTAAGCGTATGCTCAATGGAATATGAAATTGTGCCGATATGACGCATAACACTTTCTTCAAGCGATTCGTTTAATCTGTGTTTTATTTGACAGTGAACAAAGTAGCCGATTGAACAAAGTACCGTTGCAACTGCAAGAAATTCAGCTACAACGCGCCTGTTAATATTTTTCATTAATAGTAACCGCCTTCATTTAAAAAGTTGCAGTATTCTTGCACGGCTTCATTAATATTTGTAAAGCCGCCGTCATAGCCTGCCTTCAAAAGTTTTCTTGTGTCAGCTTGCGTGAAACTTTGATATTTGCCCTCCAATTCTTTTGGGAAGTCGATATATTCAATTTCGCCTTTGCCGAGCGCGGAAATTACAGCATGTGCGACGGCGTTAAAAGTTGAGGCGTTGCCGGTGCCGCAGTTGTAAACGCCGTTATCAATGTCATTTTCCCAACACCAAAGATTGACTTTCGCCACGTCTTTAACGTAGATAAAATCCCTGCGTTGTTCGCCGTCCGCGTAGCCGTCGGTTCCCTTGAAAAGTTTTATTTTGCCGGTAGTTTTAATTTGCTTGTACATTTGATAAGCGATTGACGCCATACGCCCTTTGTGAAATTCCTGCGGTCCAAAAACATTGAAATAACGCAAGCCTATAACTTTACCTTCAAAGTCGCGCAGATTTTTTCTGACGTACCTGTCAAAAAGCAATTTTGAAAAAGCGTAGGGATTCAAGGCACTTTCGCAAGTTTCATTTTCGGTAAAGCCGTTTTCGCCGCCGCCGTAAGTTGACGCGCTGGAGGCGTAAATAAAATCAATGCCGTTATACGCGCAGAAATTCAACAAAGTTTTTGAGTAAGCGTAGTTTGTTTTAATCATGTAATTTACGTCATATTCCATTGTATCGGAGCACGCGCCCTCGTGGAAAATGACGCTGATATTATCGCTGTCAATATCGTCTGTCTCAATCATTTCCAAAAATTCGTCACGATGAATATAATCAAAAAATTTCAAGCCAATCAAATTTTTGTATTTTTCAGTTTTGCCGAGATTGTCGACAATCAAAATATCATCGTAGCCGCGCTCATTCAACGCCTTAACAATATTACTTCCAATAAAACCTGCTCCACCTGTAACTATAATCATTTTTATACACCTTCCCAAATTTTAATTTTATCCTACTAATTTTCTAACGTCTGTAATAATTTTTCAAGAATTGATGAATGACATTGCAGCAAATTTCCAATGATATTTTCGCGCTTGCTTGTTTTTCCATTTTATAAATTGCGGGTCGTTCATTCTCTTGGAAAAAACATCTGTTATTATGCCGCTATTTTGTGTTGTCGCTACCAATACAAAATAAACGAATTGATCTATTATCACGCCTTGTTTTTTAGTCAATTTTTTCCCGTCTATCGTGCGTGTGTCAAGCCATTCATCTATCTTTTTAAAATTCGGGGTTATGCACATTTGCATTTCGCCATCTACTTTTTGCGGTTCGCTTCTGATTATTCCCAAGTCTTCAAGTTCGTAAACTTGATTCGTTCCGCGTGATACCGCCTGTTTTTCTTCCTTTTGATTCGGAAATTTCAACATTCCTTTACTCCCTTTCAGCGAAAACTTTATTTTTCAATCCAACGCCTTTAAAATTTCTGCGCGACTTACAGCGTAAGTTCCAACTTTCGTAACAACAACGCCCGCCGCCGCATTCGCCAAATACGCCGCCGCCGCCGCGTCAAGTTTGCCCGCCAATCCCAATGTAAAAACTGAAATTACAGTATCGCCCGCGCCCGAAACGTCAAATACTTCCTGCGTTTTCGCCGGTATATGAGAAATTTTTTCGCCGTCAATGACGCTTAAACCTTTTGCCGACCGCGTAACAATTAAGCCGCTCAAATTAAATTTTTCAATGACACTTTGCGCGGCAGTTTCAATTTCTGTATCGTCATTTGAAATTTTTTTCGGCAGAATGTCATTTAATTCTTTTAAATTCGGCGTGATAAAATTTGCGCCGCGATACTTTGTCCAATCGTCGCCTTTAGGGTCGACAGTTACAATTTTATTTTGTTCACGGCACTTTTGAATAATCGTTTGACAAATTTTTTCGGTACAAATTCCCTTACCGTAATCTGAAATAATAACCGCGTCAACGCTTTTAATTTGCGCCGAAATGTTCATTAAAAGTTTTTCGGCGTCATTGTCAGAAATTTCTTTGCCGTCTTCAAAGTCCAGCCTTAACATTTGCTGATGACCGCTGATAACTCGAATTTTTGTAGTTGTAGCTTTTTCTGTGCGCATTACGCCCAAAATATCAATCCCGCGTGAAATTAGTTTGTCAACAAGGTTATCGCCGTGGTTTTCCGTGCCAATCTGCGCGACAAGCGAAGTATGACAGCCGAGCAAAGATAAATTGTGTGAAACATTAGCTGCGCCGCCGAGTGTTTCTTTAATTTTTGTGACGCGGTTAATTGGTACGGGAGCTTCCGGAGAAATTCTTGTAACCTCGCCAAAATAATAAACGTCTAACATTGCATCGCCTACAACCAAAACGCGGCACTTGTCAACGCCGTTTTCTATAAAATTTTTTAAAGCTTCGTGATTCAAATTCAGCCCTCCTCAAGTTCGACAATTCGACACTGATATTTTCCATAAACACGCGGTATTTTTTGCGCGGGCTGCCCGTAAGTAAACAAAAGTTCATTGACGCACCGCATTACAACCTCAACCGGAATATTTTTCATACAAGAAAGATTTTCCCTGCCACTTTTCGGACAAATATGCTTGCCGCAAGGGTGGCACTTTACCGGCGTTTTTATCAGAATATCTTTTGCGTCATAAGGATAAAAGCCCGGCACGGGGGACGCGCCAAACATTGTAACTATAGGGATATTTCTTGCAACGCCAATATGCATTGGTCCGCTGTCAGTTGTCAACATTAAGGCGCAATTATCCAAAAAGCCTGCAACTTCAGCAAGCGTCAATTTGCCGGTAAAAATTTTCAGCAGGGGACTTTCTTTTTGTTCCATTTTATCAACGCAAGCCTCAACAATTTCTTTATCCATACCGCCGCCCAAAAAAGCCACGCCGTAACCGCGCTCAATCAAAATATCTGCACAACGCGCAAAATATCTGTCAAGCCAGCGTTTAGTCAACCAACTTGCGCCGATATTGAACGCAACAACCGCCGTACCTGCCGAAAAATTTTCGTGAAAAATTTTGTCAGCCCTGTTTTTTGATTCATCGTCAATCCACATTTCAAGCCCGCCGTCGTCAAAATTTTTTATCCCGACCGCTTTACTTAGTACGTCAAAATGAGATTGTACTTGATGTTCAACGGCTTTTAAATTCGGCAAAACTGTTGTAAACAAAAACGAAAAACCCGGCTTGGAATAACCGACAATTTTTTTTGCGCCGCTGAAAGCTGCAAGCGCGGACGCCCGCTCGTTTCTGTGCAAATTTATTACCAAGTCAAAATTTTTGGCACGAATTTTTTTTATGAACTTAACAAAATTTGGCACGTTATCATCTGCGCCCTTTTTGTCGATTAACAGGCACTCGTCGATATTTCTGTTGTATTGAACTAAATCTGCAAGTTTTTTGTCTGCCAAAAGTGCAATGTGCGCCGCCGGAAAATTTGTCCGCAACGTTCGCAGTACCGGCGTTACCAAAAGTAAATCGCCAATGTGCATTAAATTTATCACCAGAATTTTTTTATACATAGCTTGACTCCAAAATTTTAAAAAGGTTTAACACAAAAATTTTTTTAAAAGGTTAATTCAATTCAACAAAAAAAAATCCTGTTATTTTCAACAGGTAATTTGTATGCTAAAAATTTATTTAATGACGGCTGAATAATTTACCGGCGCGGTAAAGATTTTTTTGATTGAAAATGCTATAATTTTATTGAAGAAATTTAAGGGAGTGTCCAAAATGACAGACGATTTACTGTCTGACCAAAAAATTTTGCGGCGGCGTATTTTCAAAGATGAAAAGCTATAGTAAAATTAGTGGAAAAAATTATAATGTGCCGCTAAGTTATACATTCTATCGTTTAATATTTGGGAGGCAACAACAATGCAATTTTATGATTGTCATATAACTTTTGACAGCGAAAGCGAAGGAACCATTATACAAAATATGAATTGCAGTGCAAAAAGGAATTGGGGCGAATCCATAATTCAAGATTTAAATGAATATCTCTTGGACGCGGCAAACTTTGCAATTTCGATTTACAGCGCAAAAATCGGCGAATTTCGATTATTAATTGGTACAGATTCACTAACCAGAATTACTGCCGCCGAATTAACAAAATTCTTGAAGAAAGTTTTTTCTGACGATAATTTTTTATTGGAAGATATAAAAGTAAAAAGCCTGCGCGAAATTTTGCCGTCACAGGCGCAAAAATGTTTGACAGCCGCCGAGCGTTCAGATTATTTCACTTATCGCAGCCACTGGGAGCGCGGCAACCTTCAGCAACACAGAAACTTTACTTTGAACTATTTCAACAACGAAGAATTTAAAGTTGAAGAAGCACTTTTTGACGAAAAGAAATTTACCCTTACTCAAGCGCGCAACAAAGCAAAAAAATTAATGGCGGATAAAACTTTGATTGACGAACTGGAAAGAATTTATTCAGCTGAAAATCCAAAAAAATTTTACGGGCACCCCGTCCACTATAAATTTTCTGCCAAAAATTCTCAAGGCGCAAAACAAATGGCAGATTTAATTTGCCACGCCCTTTATGAAAACAAAAGATTAGTCGGGCGCAGTATCACTCTCATTTCTGAAGTAACCGAGCATTGCTACTGCGAATGTGACTTAGACAGCATTTTTGATCAATCAGCCGGAAACACAATTATTATCGAACTGCGCGGCTCAAAGGATGAACATAGAAATTACGCCACTTGCTATGAGCGCGTCGTTAAAGAATTTGCCGAACTCGTACGCAAGCACCAACAAAATACCTTGTTTATTTTCCTTGAAATAACAGAAAATCCCGGCTTTGCCACAAAATTTATACAAAATTTGCAGGAAGATATTTACCTTGTCGAAGTCAACGAAGGCTCCGGCAACCGCGCAGAGGCGGCGGCGTATCTTAGCGATATAATAAAACACGGCAAAGTTGAACTCAAAGAAACCAACGTTGAAGTTTTTCTCGGCAATAAAGTCAGTTTCTACCCTTCAGATTTGCACAAAATTTATAGTTCAATCCTGCGCGACAGCTTGAGAAACAACACGTACACCGCCTACAAACAGGCAAGCCGCCTTATGATTATGCGTTCAGAATTAACCGCCAAAGATGCCTATCAACGGTTGCAAGATATGATTGGCTTGACTGAAATTAAGAAAATTATCAATCAAATAATCGGCAACGCAAAAGTTCAAAAAATCCGCTCGACGCTCGGTCTTGAACAACATCAAACAAGCTTGCACATGGTTTTTACCGGCAACCCCGGCAGCGCAAAAACCAGCGTTGCAAGATTATTGGCGGAAATTTTGAGCAAGGAAGGAATTTTACATACCGGCGAATTTATCGAGTGCGGTCGCGCAGATTTAGTCGGCGAATACGTAGGACACACAGCACCGAAAGTTAAACGCCAATTCAAGCTTGCAAAGGGCGGCGTACTCTTCATTGATGAGGCTTATTCGCTCCTTGAAGACAGAGAGGGGCTTTACGGCGATGAGGCAATTAATACAATCGTACAGGAAATGGAAAATCACAGGAACGACGTAATTGTAATTTTTGCCGGTTATCCCGAAAAGATGAAAAACTTTTTGTCAAGAAATGAAGGCTTGCGCAGTCGAATTGCCTTTCACGTGGATTTTCCAAATTACAACGCCGCCGAACTTTTGCAGATTCTTCAACTTATGGCGAAAAACAAAGGCTTTGAACTTAACCCCGAAATTGAAAAGCACTGCTACGAAATTTTTTCAAAAGTTTGCAACAAGGAAGATTTCGGCAACGGGCGTTTTGTCAGGAATTTGTTGGAACAGGCACTGTTGAAACAATCTCAAAGAATCGTTACTGAAAATGAAGGCAAGGAAATTGGACGCGATGAACTTTTACAACTCAAGGTTGAAGATTTTGAAGTAAACGTCGTCGCGCAGTATTCGGACAACAAAAAGAAAATCGGTTTTAATTTAAAAGCTAAAGAATAGCAAAATTTTTTTCAATCAAAAAGCGGCGCAGTTTTTTTGCTACGCCGCAATTTTTTATTTCAAGATATTCAAGGCTTGCCGGTACTTTTCGACGCGGCTAAAATCTTTTTCGGTCGGAGCCGCAATTCTCGACAAGTCAGAGTTATTTTCAAGGTCTGCTGTTTTAACTTTGGCGGCAAGTGCATTTGATTTTATTTTTTTTATGTAGTCGAAGTAGTCAACGGCTTTATCGTGCGTCAAAAGTTTCAACGCGCTAACTTCAGCCGCTGTCAAATTAATTTCCTCGCGCAGATTTTCAACCGTCAAGCTTGTATCTTCTGCCACGTCGTGTAACAGCGAAACAATTATTGCCGAATCATCGCCGCCAAAATTTAGCGCAACCGTCATTGGGTGAAAAATATATTCAACGCCCGCTTTATCGAATTGCCCGCCGTGCGCAGTTTTTGCAACTTCAAAGGCTTTTCTTACGCGCAAATTTTTATGACACTCAAAAATTTTTTGTAAAATCGTAAGTTGAAAAATTTTGACGTGCGGCTTTTCGGTTCCCAATTCGCCGAGCGCAACAGTTTTATTTTTGCCGTGATAATCGCTGCCGCCGGAAATGTACAAATTATTTTGTCGCGCAGTTTCAACCAAAAAATTTTCCTGCGCGTTATTGTAGCGGGAATATAAACACTCAAGCCCTTCAATTCCCAAATTTTTCAGTTCGTCAAATCTTTCTTGAAATTCGGCTTGAGATAAAATTTTTTCGCCTTCGCCGCCGAGCGGGTGCGCCCAAATTGCCACGCCGCCGGAATTTTTTATTGCGGCAATTACCGCGCGCGCGTCAAGCCGTGAACTAAATTTACATTTGCGCAAATCGTCATAAATTTTTTTCTTGTCAAAGCCGAATTTTTCAGCCACAAAATTTACAATGTGCGGCTTGCCGACAACTTCATTTTTGCTTAGTTCGGCAACGTCATTTTCGGCAAATTTTATCCCGTACAATTCGGCAAGAAAATTTAATCTGCGCGAGAGTTTTTCGGCGTGAAGATTTTTACCTTGCAGAAGGATTTTTTGAAAGTCAGCGTTGGTTGAATCGTAAAAGTAAGCCAAAATGTGACACTTAAAGCCGCGCTCCGTCTTGCAGGAAAATTCGACGCCGTGAATAAAAAAAGTACCGGCAGGAATTGCCGCCTCAATCTTTTCAACGCCGGAAATTGTATCGTGGTCAGTCAACGCAAAAATTTTAATTCCGGTTGCGCCGCAAATTTTCTGAACAATGACTTCAGGCGCGTCCGTGCCGTCGCTTGCCGTGCTGTGTATGTGTAAATCTGTAAACAAGTTGCCGCCCCCTTAAAAAATTTTTAACATTTTAACATAACAAATATATTGGGTACAACTTTTTTTATTTTTGGGGATGTTATATAATCTTAAAAATTTAAAAGTATAGGAAGTGAATTTTTTGGCGAAAAATATAATGTTGGCGTTCGTGAGCGTTGTCAACGAAGTCTACCTTAAAAATCCTATAGTTTACCCTGATATAAAAGGCGCGCCTTATTCTTCAATACAAACAAATGAATCCGCCGTTGTCTATGTTGAAAGGATGCTCGGCAGTGATTCTTTATCAAAAATTTTCTTCATAACAAGCGATAAAGTTAAAAATGATTTTGTAGCGGCAGAAACTGAATTTGGGAAAATCAAACACATAGATTTTTTGAAGCGGCGTATTCTCAAAGAGTTCCCGTACCTTAAAGATAAATTTGTGGAGCAAGATTATTCGGACGATAGAGATTTGGAAAAAAATATTTTGCAGATAGCCGAAATTGCAAACGCCGTTACAAATTATGCAAAGAATTTCCCAACCGAAAAAATTATTGTTCACGCAGATATGACAGGCGGTTTTCGTCATACTTCAATGCTTATGCTGTCAATTATTCAACTGTTGCGGTACAGGGGAATTGAAATTGGCGCAATTCTTTATTCAGATCCCGCCAAAAAAATTGTCTACCGCGCAAACGAAATTCAAAAAGTTTTTACGCTGATAACCGGCGCAGATGAATTTGTAAAGTTTGGCAGCGTGGAGGCTCTTATGGAATACTTTGAGGGAAATTCTGACGCTGCAACTTCAAAACTTCTGGACGCCATGAAACATTTTTCTGAAACTATAAAAATTTGTCGTACGGCAGATATCGAAGGCGATTTAAAAAATCTCGGCGAACAAATTAAAATTTTTCGTGAAACAACAATAAAAGATATTAAAAGCGAACTTTTCTCTAAAATTATTGACACCATTGAATTTGAGTACGGAAATTTAATAAAGGGTAAAGCAACCCGCCCCGATATTATTCGTTGGTGTATGAAAAAAGGTTTTTGGCAACAGGCAATGACACTTTGTACCGAATGGTTGCCGGAAGAAATTATCAACAGAAAAATTTTTGAGCCGACAAGCGAATTGATTATAAAGGACGCCGAAAACGACGGGATAACATTCGGGCGGGAATGGCAACAACATTTTATAATCGCCTATCAGCGCAAAAATAAATTACAAGTTGACCACGAATTGCTGAATATTTTTTGTAGAGATTTAAGGCGTATCTTAAAAAATTTGCCAAGTCCAATAGCAGAAAAATTAATTTCAAAAAGCTACGGTAACTTAAAAAATCTGGTTGACGAGCATTCAAGAGCTTACGGCGCGTTTTCTCTTTGTGTTGGAAGTAAATTATCTGTCAATGAATTTAAGAAAAAATATCCGCTGTTGTTTGACGCGCTTCAATTTTTGTACAAGGAAAGACCCTGCAAGAAAAAATTTTTTGAGTACCTGCGCACCTTAGACTACGATAAAATTTTTGCCGTTATCGCCGACTTGCGCGCAGAATCTCTTTTGGGAATTTTAAATATAGACAAAATAAACGCGCTTAATATTGTACTGAAAAAGCTTGAAGAAAACGCTGCGCCAAAATGGGAAAATCGCGCAGCAATTTATAGGGAAATGCTGAAAAATGGCGTTGCAAGATCTAAAATCACCAATCAAGAAGAAATTTTGAAACTTTTGAACGGCTACTACGAAATACGGCAGGAGCGTAACCGCTTAAATCACGCAAACAATATCGAGCGCAAAGAAATTTCCGACCTTGAAAAAATGATTGTCGATTATCTTAACGAACTTGAAAAAATTTAGGGGAGTGATTTTATGGCTGAACATATTTTGTTGACTTTTTTAAGCGATGTGAAAGTTTTTGGCGGTAAAGTTTCTGAAGTCGAATATGACAACATAAAAGGCAGCGAAAAAACACATACAACCAATGAATCTGCCGTGCGTTATATTCTGAAAAACGAAGATGAAATTTCAAGGATTTTTATTTTGGCGTCCAAAAAAATTCGCGGCGTCGATAATGACGGCAAAATTGACGAAAAAAAATTAATTCTTATTGAAAATAATCCAACTGTAACGCATCTGGATTATTTTACAAACCGTATGAAAAAATTTTTGCCGAATGTTGAATATACAACTTATAACTTTGACGAAGATTTAACCGGCGATGAAAATTTGAAAAGCGTGGCAGCTATAGCAAAAATGATTCAAGAGTACGCTGAAAATAGAGAAATTGTTTTGCACGTCGATTTAACCGGCGGAATGCGTCATATTAATATGCTTATGCTGGATGTTATCCGCCTGCTTGAATACAGCGGTATAAAAATCGGGAGGCTGATTTATTCAAATTACAAAGGCAAAGATAAAAAAAGTACCGTTGAGGAAGTCAAAAATATTTATGATTTGTTTCAGTTAATTTCCGGCGTCGAAGAATTTATAAATTTCGGCAGCGTCGAGGCGTTGAAAAAATATTACGCCGGTATTGAACAATCTGAACAGCCGAAAAAATTAACCGGCGCAATGGAAAATTTTGCAGAAGCAATAAAACTTTGCCGTTACGGGCAATTTAAGGCGGCGATTGAAAATCTGCATGACGCAATTAACGATTTTGAAACCAATATTGAAAATGTACAGGATATTTTAATGGAGCGGCTTATTGGCAAAATTCGTGAAAAATATTCTATGCTTATAGCAACGCGCGGGCAAGACGATTTAAAAATAATTCGTTGGTGCGTTGAACACGGCTACTTGCAACAGGCGTTGACGCTTTATACCGAGCGCGTGCCGGAATACATTTACAAAAAATTTGTTGTACTTACAGATAAATACCGTGAAGCCGTCGATAAAATTTTGAAAAAAGATAACAGGAACGAGGGCTTTTACGTACTGAACAATTATCTTGAAGACGATAAAGATTTTAAAACTGCTCGCGCAGATTTTATAAAACAAGTTGATGCCTTGAATGAAGGACGCGGGGATTATTTTTCATCGATAAAAAAATTTGCTGTACCGGCAGTGCAAGCTGATATTTTCAACTACGACAATTTGAAAGGAAAAATTGTTATCGAAAAAAATTTGTCGGCAGGAATAAAAGCTCCAAATGAAAATCAACTGCGCTTGCAACTTGAAACTTTGAGTAAAATTTGGAACAATCCCGCGTTGCTGTCAGATTTAGAATCAGTTGAACTTTTGCCGATTAAAGAATTTATTAAATCTATTAAATCTTTGCAAGTCACCAAACCGAGTAAACGTTTTAATGTACTTTTCAAGAATCTTCCAACTAACGATTTGAATGGAAAATTGGCTTCATATGAAGGCGATACAAGAATTTTCCGGCTTGATTATATGTTAAGGAAAAATATTTTTAGGTTGGCAATGGATAAAGAAAAATTTTTCAGCGTAATGGAAAAATATTTTACTTTGAAGGACGAGCGCAACCACAGCAACCACGCACGCCTTGATATTGGCGAATTTGAGACGGCAAAAGATTTGGAAGATTTTATTAAGAGCGGGCTTGATGAAATTGAAACAATAGAAAAAATCGAAATTTCCGAAATTACCGAAATTGAAGAGCCGAAAGAAATTATAAGTGTTGAAAAAATTTTTGTAAATCATACAAATCACACGTCGGAAAATTGGAGCGCGGAACAAAAAGCAGCGGCTGAAAAATTGGGGCGAATTGTTGATTTACCTTTCCCTGAAGTGTCGCCAAATTTTTCTGCAAAACAAGTTAAAGACATGGTTATAAAAAATTTGCAAGCGATTTTAGAATTTGCGCCGGTTGCCGTACTTTGTCAAGGCGAATTTAATTATACTGTTGCAATGGTTGAGGAACTGAAAAAAAATAAAATTCCGGTAATGGCGGCAACAAGTGAGCGCGTCGTTTCAGAAATTACGGAGCCGGACGGCTCTACAAAGAAAGTTTCAACTTTCAAATTTGTAAATTTCAGACAGTACTAAAAAGTTTTTTTCAACACACTAAGAAAAATTTCAACAAAAAACTCACAGAAAATTTCAATCTGTGAGTTAATTTTTTATTAAGGATCAAGTTTTATATTCGTGATAATTCGCCCGAGCCGCGTTCCTGAAAAGAAATTCCACGTCCACTTTAACGCAACGGTAAAGTTGGTATGTGCGCCCGCCAATCTTATTAAATGTACAAACATCCACGCGCACCACGCCAAAAATCCCGTCATTTTCGGATGGTTGACAACGGCTTTACCGCGCCCGATGGTTGCCATTGCGCCCAAATCTTTGTAGACGAATTTTTCAAGGTTTCCTTCGCCTTTAATCAGTTTCATAATATTTTTGTGAACAACAACCGCTTCTTGAGTAGCAACCGGCGCAACCGTCGGCAAGGGGCGTTTCATATCGCCGTGCATAAACGCCGCGCAATCGCCAATGGCAAAAACATTCTGATGAACTGCACCGCGTACCATTAAATTTTCTTCAATCCAAATTCGTCCGTCGCGCGCACATTCGCCGCCGCAATTTTTTATAAAGTCAACTGCGCGAACGCCCGCCGCCCAAATTACCGTTGTTGTTGGAATTTCCGCGCCGCTTTTCAATTTCAAAACGTCGCCGTCGTAACCTACAACTTGCGTATTCAACATAACGTTGACGCCTTTTTTTCGCAAAACTTTAACTGTTTCTTCCTGTAAATCAGGCGTCATCATTGGTAAAACTTTATCTGTTGCTTCAATCAGATAAACTTTAACATCGTTCCAGTCAAGCTCGTGAATTTCTTTTTTCTGAATTTCGATTAATTCTGTAAGCGCGCCCGCTTCTTCAACGCCTGTTGGTCCGCCGCCTACAACTACAAAAGTCATTCGCTTTTTTCTGTCTTCAGGCGTGCGGTACGGCTTGCAGGCGCGTTCAAATTCGTGCAGGACGTGATTTCTTATGTGTAACGCCTCTTGCAAGGTTTTCATTCCAAAAGAATGTTCCTCAACTTCTTTCATACCGAAAAAATTTGTCGTGGCACCGGCGGCTAAAATTAAATAATCATAGGAAATTTCGCCGTGATTCGTCAACAAAACATTTCGCTCTTGGTCGACGCCCTGCGCCTTTGCCATAAATAAACTTACATTTTTATTATTGCGGAAAAATGAACGAATAGGATATGCAATTTCGTCCGTCGAAAGTACGGAAGTTGAAACTTGATATAAAAGCGGCTGGAATAAATGAAAATTATGGCGGTCAACAATCGTAATATCAACATTTTCTTTGGCGAAAAGTTTGGCAAGTTTAATCCCGCCGAATCCTCCGCCAACTATAACAATTTTGGGCTTTCCACCGGACATCTTTTAAGACCTCCCAAAAAAAACTTTATATAAAAACTAAAACATAATACCACAGTTTTAAAGAATTGCAAATATTTCAGCCGCCGGAAAATTTTTAAAGACACAATTAAAAAAATATCGTACAATTACAGCACTATGGATAAGAAAATTATTTTTAGTTTGTTGGGGAATGTTTTAATTGCGTTCAGTGCAATTTTCGCCGTCCCTATAATTTACGTGGCAGTTTTCCGGCGTGAATTTGACGTGGCAATAGTTTTTGGCGTCATTGGAATTTGCGTAATTGCCGCCGAAAGAGCCTTGAAATATGCAGGGCGTAACCCCCGCCGCCGCCTGCCGCTAATTTCGGCTGCAACCGCAATGCTTTTAGTTTATCCGCCGGTTGCAATTTTTGGCGCGTTGCCTTTCATATATTTTGGAGTTTTATCACCGGTTGATGCCGCGCTTGAAACTGTTGCAAATCTAACTTCGGCGGGAATTGGAATTTTGCCTGAAAGCGCGCCCTATAGTTTAATATTGTGGCAAAGTTTGTTAATGTGGTACGGTTCGCTGATTTTTTTGGTAATGCTTGTAACGGTAATGCCTGAAGTTAGCGGCAATTTTGGTATTGCATTAAGTTTGCACGGCGGACAAAATTTCAGTCCGCTTTTCGGGCAAATGCTGGCAATGGCGCAACGAATGATAAAAGTTTACGCGGGCTTGACAATTTTAAGCATAGGATTATTTAAATTGGCGGGCTTAGGTTTTTGGGATTCTGCGATAATGGCGATGCGTTGCATATCGACCGGCGGCGGCGAATTTTTCCCTGCGCAAGGAAATATTTTTATTGAATACGCGGCAACCTTCACAATGATTTTAGCGTGCGGAAATTTTTTATTTTATCACCGGCTGATTGTTACAACGCCGCCGCCAATCGTCAAGCAAAAGGAAAATATTTTTAGGCGCGGAATTAATTACTGCAAAACTTTTTTTCAAAATATCGTCAACAACATAAAGAAATTTTTTACAAATTCCGAAGTAAAAGTTGTTGCGCTGATAATTTTTGTTGGTGTTGGAATGTTGACTTTCAGCACGTACCGGCAGGGGATTTTTTCCGGCGGCGCGGCGTTCAGGCATGCAATTTTTCACGTGGCGTCATTTTTGAGCACGACGGGAATTCACCAAGATTCATTTAAACAACTTAACGACTTCGATACATTTTTTACTTTTTCGTTGGCGATAATCGGCGGCTGTATGGGCTCTGTAACCGGCGGGCTGAAAATTATGCGCGTGATTGTACTTGCAAAACTTATGGCGGCTGAACTTGAAAAAACAATGCACCCGCGAATGTTGACAGTTATAAAAGTCAATAAAATTTCAGTGCCTCAAGAAATAATCGGACGAATTTTGGGCTTTTTCTTTTTGGCGTGCGTAACTTTATTTATTTGCTCGGCGGCGTTGAGTTTTACCGGGCTAAGTTTTTCTGAAGCGGTTGCAATGTCTTTTTCGTGTTTAACAAATGTTGGAACTTTGCCCGGAATTTGCGAGCCGGAAAATTTTTTGAACTTACCGGCGGCGGGAAAAATTTTTTGTATGATAATTTTGATTGTAGGGCGGCTTGAAATTTTTGTAGTATTAATTTTTTTTGCGGGCTTGATTGACAGACGAAATTTAAAAGAATGGTAATTTAGGGGCTAAGGGTTAGGGACTAAGGGTTAGGGACTAAGGGTTAGGGATTAAGGAAAAATCCCCAGTCTTTAGGCTTTATTCCTTAGTCTTTAAAGAAACAGGAGATGGTAAAGATGACGAAAAAATTTTTTGTAATATTAATGGCGGCAGTGTTGCTGATTCAAGGCGCGGCGTTTGCAAAGAAAAAATCTGCCGAAATACCAATGGAGGAGCGCGTAAAAATTGCGGTTGAAGTTACTGACGCCACAAATTTTTCTGAACTTCAAACGGCGGCAATTCTGCGCGACAAATTAATTTTGCAACTCAAAAAATCGAAAATTTTTAATGTGTTAAATCCAACGTCTGAAAATTTTATTGCCGAAATAAAAACGCTTGAAAACAGCGGCGCGTCGGATGTTGGCGATATTTTTATTTTCAGTTCAAAGAATTTGGAATTTGAAAAAAGTTTGTATCAAAATTTGGGCGCGCAGTACGTGATACGCTGTGAAATTTTGGGAATTGGTATTTCTGAAGAAGATGATGATACTTTTGGTATTGGCAACAGCATTGGAATTGGAATTGGCAGCGGCGGCAGTTTTGGCGTCGGAGTTTACAGCGGCGTTCCCGGTACGTTAAGGAAATTTTATCGCACGTCAGTAAATATGCAACTTGTCGAAGTTGAAAGCGGCGCAACAATTACCAGAAAAAATATTGCAGGAAAAACTTTGAAACATAAAAAGCCACGCAAGGGCTACAATGACGCAAGCGACGAGGCTTACTTAAAATCACTTGACGACGCGGCAAAAATTATTTCAAAGCGCGTTACAACTTACGCCGAAAAAAATATTTTAAAATCTAAAGGTTAAGGCAATGAAAAATTTTTTACGAATATTTTTGTTGACGTTTTTAATTTTACCTTCCAACGTTTTCGCGCAGGTTGAAGACGATGAAGAGCCTTTTTATTTGAAAGATGCACTCGCGCAGTTGAAGAAAAAAGAGCCGCCTTTAAGTTTGGAGGCGCGCCTCAACGAAAATGAAATTATTTTCCGCTACAAAAGGTTTTTCGTGGATTATAACCGCGTTGACAGTCAAAAAAATTTGAACTTCATAAAAATGAACGTCAACAACGAAATTTTTTCTTTGATGGGTACGGGGCTTAATTGGAGTTACGGCGTCACGGGAATTACTTGGAAGGATTCAGACGAAAATAATTTTGTACCGGTTCCAACTGTAGGAATTGACTTTTATATGACTATTCGCCCGCGCGTAAAATTTTATACTCAATTTTCGGGAATGCCGGTCGGCGGATTCGGCAGGATTTATGACGCAGAAACCGGCTTTAAATATTCGCCGAGCAAACATTTTACAATTACCGCCGGTTATCGCCATTTCAGCGCAAAAGTTCACGATAAAAATAATTTCAGCAACTTTACAACCAGCGGAGCTTTTGTTGGTGTTCGTTCAGATTTTTAGGCGGTGGATTTTATGAAATTTTTAATCGCAGCGGCAATTTTTTTATTGCAGTTTTCAATTTGCGCGGCTGAAGAGAAAATTATCGAGGCTGAAGGATTTTATATTGTTGAAAATGATTCAATCGATACACCCGCTATAGCAAAAGAAAAATCTAAGCAACACGCCCTAAAATTTGCGCTTGAAAAAGCCGGTGTATACGTCGAAAGTTACAGCAAATCTGAAAACATAAATTTGACTGCCGACGAATTTATTATAATTTCAGGTACAATTACTCAAATTAAAAATGTCAACTATAGAGTTCATATTTTGCCGAACGATACTATTAAATATAGTTCCTTTGTTACAGCGATTGTTAATACTGATAAAATCGAAGAGGCTCTGAATCGCTACAAAATTAAACTTGAAGAAACAAACCGACAAAATAAAAAAATTCAAAATAAACATAAAAAATCTACTGAAGAAAATCAAAGGTTACATTCGGCAAGTATCATTAAGTTGAACGAATTGTACACTCAAGCGACTGCTGAAAATAAAACTTTTGAAGAAATTTTGGCGTTGACTGACAGGATAATTTTTCTGAATCCCGCCTTTAAAAGGGCGTGGCGTATTCCGTGCAAGCAGAAATTTATATTCAGCAAGAAAATTATGAGCAGGCGTTACAGTGCGATTTAAAATTTTTAGAATATAATAAAAATGACGCCTATGCAAATTTTGTCTGCGCGTTGGATTATTGCAACTTATCTGACTGGGAAAACGCACTGAAGTATATTAACGCGGCGATAAAGCTGGAGCCGGAAAATTTATGGTATCTAAAGGAACGCAAGAATATTAATGCCGAAAGGAATAACTAAAATGTTAAAGAAATTTTTTATGATTATTTTTTTTAGTTTGATATTAATTTCCGTCGTGCAGGCTGAAATTCAACACATTGAATCAACCGGCGAATATGTTGCCTCGACTGAATCTTTTATAGTTGCTGAAGACCGCGCTCGCAACGCCGCCAAACGTTCAGCCGTTGAACAGGCAGGATTTTTTATCAAAAGTTCATCGATCATAAAAAATTCTCAACTTCATCAGGACGAAATAGAATTTATCGCCGCGCAAGTTTTGTATGTCGACGCGGAATCAATTACAAAAAAAATTCTTCCAAACGGCGATATTCAATTTATTGTACAACTTAAGTCGCACGTTGAAATTGACAGATTAAATCTTGAAGAACTCCTGCGCGACCGGCAAGAATTAAACCGGCAACTTCAAATTCAAAAAATTTTACAATCGCAATATGACGAACAAACACGCTCCAATGACGAATTCAAACGCGCTTATGCTAATCGCCAAAATTCAGATACGAAAACGCTTGAGGCAATGGCGCGGCGCAGAAAATTTTATTCTTCGGCTCAACGTTTGATTAAGTATATGAATGAAGCATTTGATGAATATCTAAAAAAAAATTATGTTCGTGCCATTGAACTTTGTAATAAGGCACTTGAATTTTATTCTGACGTTGGCGTAGTACAATTTATTTTGGCTGACAGCCACTTTAAACTTGGAAATTATAAAGAAGCGTTGACGGCAGCTAAAAAAATTTTGTCGTCAAATGTCAACACAGAAATAAAAAATTTTGCGCAAAATATTATTGACGTTGCTCAAAAACATATTCAATAATTGAGAGGAGAATTTTTATGTTTGTAACTTTTTTAATTGTTGGTTTAATTTTTTCAACGGCGAATGCCTCAAGTGAACTCGAAAAAGCAACCGCCGAAATTTCAAGCACACCTGATAATCCATTATTGTATGTTAAACGTGGAGATATTTAGATTCACCTTATTCAGATTATTTGAACCTTGCAAAACAGGATTATCAAAAAGCTATTGAATTAAATTCTAATTGCGCCGAAGCTTATTGCGGATTAGGCGAAGTTGCTCGTGTTCAAGGTTACGAATTATCAATTTATCTAAAAATAACTCCCTTCGGCTGGTTTTTAATCGGTAACGAACAATTCAACAAAGAAAAAGTAGCCCACAGTGTCAAACAAGCTAAAAATGAAGCCGCTACTTTATACCAACAAGCGATTAACCTTGCGCCTGACAATAAAAATCTATACTATACCCGCGCCCGCTTTTATGAAGATATAGAGCTTTACACTTTTGCAGCTGAAGACTGGAGCAAAGTAATAGAACTTGATTCAAATGATTTTTATGCTTACGTCAAGCGCGGAGTAAATTTAAATAACTCTCAAGATTATGTTTCGGCACTCCAAGATTTTAATAAAGCACTGGATTTAATTCAAACTCAAGATTATGGAAATGCAACTTACCTTGAAAAAGAAATTAACCCAAAATATATGCGTGAAATAAAATTTTCCTATTACGATCCAAATAGTTATCTTTTAACCATTTACGAAGGCAGAGCAGATGCTTATTTGGGCTTGAAAGAATATGAAAAAGCACTGGAAGATTTTAACAAAGTTGTAGGGCGCAAAAATCCTGTAATAGTGCGTAGAAATCCTGCGGTAGTGTATTGCAAACGCGCTCAAGTTTATGAAGCACTTGAACAACCCGCTCGTGCTCTTGCTGATTATAATAGAGCGTTGGAAATTGATAAAAAATATAAACCTGCCAAAGAAGGTAAAAAACGCACCGAAAAAGCCGCCAAAAATTTAGCAAAGTTGAGGTAATTCCTATGTTTGTACGCAAATTTTTTTTATTCGGTTTAATAGCAGTTATGTTTAATTTTTCGATGGCGCAAGCGTCGGATTATGATAATTTTAAACAACTAAACGATTTAGGCACTCGCCAAATGAATAGTCAACAGCACAACGAGGCTATTGCCACATTTGAAAAAGCGTTGAAATTAAATTTGATGAATACTCATAAAGGCGTTTTGTACTTTAATATTGCCCAGTGTTATGATGCGTTGAATAATTATGACGCCGCCTTAGAAAATTATAAAAAATCTATTGAATGTATGCCTTTAATATCGGGGGCGCACCTTATGCTTGGTTTGTTTTACGAAGACCACAAAAAATATGACGACGCTTTAAAATGTTACAAAAAAGTTCTTGAACTTGCTCCGGATGAAGTTTACGGTTATTTGGCTATATCCGGCTGTTATTCTAAAATTGACACATTTGAATCTTGGTCTCAAGTAAAGGAAATAACTAATCGCTGGATTGAAAAGCATCCAAAATCTTATGCTGAAATTTATTGGCAGCGTGGTATGGCAAATTATTTTATGGGTCATGCAGGAGACGCTCTCAAAGATTTAAAAATGGCACAAAAACTTCAAGCTCAAGGTAAAATTCTTCGCACTACTGATAAAGAACAATTCATCAAAAAAATTAATTTTTGGAACTATTGGATATTTACTAACTTGAAAAGCTTGCAAACTGAAGAGGAGCACAAAGCATCTTTGAAACGTTTAAAAATTAGTGAAGTTAAGCCGGAACATTTTTTGGATTTTATTATGGATTTTGTTGAACATAATCAGTCAAGCAAACGCTAAAAAATTTTTCTGAAAACTACAAGAAAACTACAAGGGAATTTTTAACTTTGTAGCGAATTAACCGCGTAGAATTAATTCAGAAATTTTGGAAGGAGATAGGAAATGCTGACTTTCAACTATTACGGTCACGCTTGTTTTCAACTCGACGATGGAACGTACAAACTTTTATTCGACCCGTTTTTGACCGGCAACCCGCTGGCAAAAACTAAGCCGGAGGAAATTGAAACGGATTATATTTTGGTAACGCACGCGCACGCAGACCACGTGGGCGACGCCTACGAAATTCTTAAAAAAAATCACGCAACCGCTATTGGTATTCCTGAAATTACAGATTTTGGCGGCGAAAATATCAAATGCATTAATATGAATTTGGGCGGCACTTTGAATTTGCCGTTCGGCTTTGTGCGAATGGTTCCGGCTCTGCACAGCGCAGGAGTTGCGGGCGGCGTTCCTTGCGGCTACGTTGTCGGAATTGGCGGCAAAATTATTTATTTCGCAGGCGATACGGCACTTTTCGGCGATATGAAATTAATTGGGCAACGCGATAAAATCGATTATGCAATTTTGCCAATAGGCGATCATTACACTATGGGACCGGAAGACGCCGCAAAGGCTGTTGAACTTTTAGATGCGTCAAATGTTATCCCCGTTCACTACAACACGTGGGATATTATCAAACAAGACCCGGAAAAATTTAAAGCGTTGGTTAAAACTGCTACAGTTCTTATTGTCAATCCCGGCGAGTCTTTGAATTTGGATGAATAACGTTATAAAAGAATTTGACGCCGAGCCTTTTGACTTGACAAAAATTTTAAATTCGGTACAATCATTAAGTTTGCAAAGTTCACCGCAAGAAAAAGTTTTGGTAATTTTGGGCGCAACTGCAACCGGCAAAAGTTCCCTTGCAATGAAATTGGCTGAAACTTTTAACACGGAAATTATTTCGGCTGATTCAATGTCGGTTTACAAAAATTTCAATATAGGCACGGCTAAACCAACTGCGCAGGAACTAAAAAAAATTCGCCATTATCTGATTGATATTCTTGAACCGGACGAAAAATTCAGCGTTGCAGAATTTGTAAAATTGGCGTCTGAAATTATAACTGAAATGAATTCGCGCGGCAAAATTCCAATAGTCGTCGGCGGCACGGGGCTTTACATTCAAGCTTTAATTGAAGGTTATAAATTTTATGATGACGTCAAAAGTCAAGAAAAATTTTTTTTAGAAACAGGCAAACTCAAATATAACGCGCTGGTTATCGGTTTAACTGCAAGCCGCCAAAAACTTTACGAAAGAATCAATGAACGTACAAAAAAAATGTTTGACGCCGGGCTTGTTGAGGAAGTTCAGAAACTTTTAAGCGCGGGCGTCAAGCCGAATGCTCAAGCAATGCTCGGCATAGGTTATAAGGAAACGGTTGAATTTTTGAAGGGCGCGGCAACTTTCGACGAAACTATTTCTAAAGTCAGTCAAGCTACAAGAAATTTTGCCAAGCGTCAATTAACGTGGTATCGGCGAATGAACTATATAAAATTTTTCAACGTCGAATAAAATTTTAAAGAAGGAGTTTTTTTATGGCTACAAAACCTATCAACATTCAGGACAACTTCCTAAATCAAGCGCGTAAAGAAAATATTGTTGTCGTAATTCATCTCGTCAACGGCTTTCAGCTAAAAGGCTTGGTGCGCGGCTTCGATAATTTCACTGTCATTCTTGAAACAATGGGCAAGCAGCAAATGATTTACAAACACGCAATTTCTACCATTACGCCCACAAAGGCTTTCAGCAACAGCGGCAAAGATAACGCGCCCAAAGAAGAAACTGAAACTGAAGAGTAAAAAATTTTGAACAAAATGAACAGAGGCTTTGAGATTCTGCAAGGTTACGAAAACAGCGGAATAATTTTACCGACGCGCAAAACGGCTTTTAGTGCGGGCTACGATTTACAAGCCGCCGAAAATGTTTTTGTGTCGAATAAAAAAATTTCGCTCGTACCAACGGGGCTCAAAGCCTTTATGCTTTCTGACGAAGTTTTAATGATTTACATTCGTTCAAGTTTGGCGGTAAAGTACGGCGTAACTTTGGCAAACGGCGTGGGCGTTATTGACGCAGATTATAACGACCATATCATTTTGCCGGTTGTAAGTTTTTTTGGCGAATTTGAAATTAAAAAAGGTATGAGAATTGCGCAGGGAATTTTTCAAAAATATTTGCCGGTTGACGGCGATAAAATTGGTGTCGGAGCAATTCGCGCAGGGCGTTTCGGCTCGACGGGGGAATTTTAAATGTGGCTGATATTTGCGTTACTGTCAGCGATTTTTGCGGCACTTACGGCAATTCTTGCAAAGATAGGAATTGAGGGCGTCAATTCAAATCTAGCAACGGCAATTCGTACGGCGGTAGTTTTGGCAATGGCGTGGGCTGTAGTTTTCTTGACGCACGCGCAGGCGGGAATTTCTGCAATTTCTCAAAAAAGTTGGTTGTTTCTGATTTTATCCGGGCTTGCAACCGGAGCGTCGTGGCTGTTTTATTATAAAGCTTTACAACTCGGCGAAGTTTCAAAAGTTGCGCCAATAGACAAACTAAGCATTGTTATCACGATAATTTTTGCGGTTTTATTTTTGAATGAAACTGTTTCGATAAAGGCAATTATCGGCTGCATTTTAATTACCGTCGGTACTTTGCTGATGATACTTTGAGGATTTTTATGAATTTATTTGAATCAGTGGAAGATAAAAGTTTTCAGCCGCTCGCCGAAAAATTGCGCCCGCAAACTTTGAAAGACTTCGTAGGGCAGGAAAAAATTTTAAGCAGTCTTGGCAAAATGATTGAAGGCGGCAGAATTTTTTCAATGATATTTTTTGGCGCGCCCGGCACAGGCAAAACTACGCTTGCAAAAATTATCGCCAATTCTACAAAAAGCAACTTTGTAAAAATTAACGCGGCACTTGCCGGGATTAAAGACCTGCGCGAAATTGTCAAAAATGCTGAAGACCAAAAAAATTTTTACGGCAAACGCACAATTCTATTTATTGATGAAATTCACCGCTTTAATAAAAGTCAACAAGATTTTCTGCTTCCGTACGTCGAAGACGGCAGGATTATTTTAATTGGCGCAACGACTGAAAATCCTTTCTTTGAAGTCAACCCCGCGCTTTTAAGCCGCGTTAAAATTATTCAGCTGAAAAAATTATCTGCCGCAGATATAAAAAAAATTCTCCAACGCGCAATTAACCTTGAAAAAAATTTGGCGGTTGAAGATAAAGCAGTTGAAATAATTTCAGATTTTGCGGACGGCGATGCAAGAATTGCATTGAACATTTTGGAACAGCTTATTTTTGAAGGCGGCGTAACCGTTGAAAATCTGCGCGAAATTTTGGGCGAAAAAATCCGGCGTTACGACAAGGGCGGCGATAATCATTACGACACGGCAAGCGCGTTTATAAAAAGTATGCGCGGCAGTGACGCGGACGCGGCGATTTTTTATTTGGCAAAGATGATTGACGGCGGCGAAGATATAAAATTTATTGCGCGGCGAATTGTAATTTGTGCGGCTGAAGATGTTGGAAACGCCGACCCGCAAGCTTTAATTTTGGCAAACGCGGCGGCTCAAGCGGCGCAGTTTGTAGGTTTGCCGGAAGCCAGAATTATCCTCGCGCAGGCTGTAACGTACATTGCAAACGCGCCGAAAAGTAACGCGGCGTATTTGGCGATTGACGCGGCACTTGCCGACGTTCAAAATAATCCCAATGCAGATGAAGTCCCCGTACATTTGCGCGACACAAGCTACAAGGGCGCAAAATTTTTTGGCAACGGCAAAGGTTACAAGTACCCGCACGACTTCGAGGGGCATTTTGTCGAACAACAATATTTGCCGGACTCTTTCAAGGATAAAAAATATTACATTGAAAAATAACTATCTGTAATAAAGCCGCCCGCGCTTTGCACGGGTCTGGGTAATGTTGGAGCGTACGAGGTGGCGGAAGCCCTACTCCGAGCGTACATGAACGCCGGTGCCCTGCGCGGGCTAGACTTTTTCTTTGATACTTTCTTTTGTGGCATGACAAAAGAAAGTATATTTAAAATAAAAAAATCCTTCGCCGTTTTTGGGAAGGAAATTTTCAATCTAAGGTTGAAGAACGTTTAACTGAAGAATTTTTCAAGTGCCGGTCGATTGTCGAAAGTCCGCGATAAACCGTGCCAATATCAATAGCGTCAGTGCGGCTTGCCACGTAGCGTTCAAGTTTTCGTTTTACTCTTTGAAGTGCGTTATCGATTGACTTAACGTGACGATTCAAGCTTGCTGCAATTTCTTGGTAAGATTTACCGTCAAGATACGCCATTAACACTTGCCATTCAAGGTCGCTTAAAATTTCTTCCATTTTCTTTTCAATCGCCAAAAATTCTTCACGACTTATAACCAATTCTTCAGGGTCGGCAACTTTGACGCCGGATAAAACGTCCAAAAGTGTCCTGTCAGAATCTTCGTCGTAAATTGGTTTATTCAATGAAACGTACGAATTTAGCGGGATATGTTTTTGACGTGTGGCAGTTTTAATCGCCGTGATAATTTGCCGCGTTACGCAAAGTTCGGCGAAGGCGTGAAATGAAGAAAGTTTATCGCTCTTAAAATCTCGAACGGCTTTATAAAATCCAATCATGCCTTCTTGAATAATATCTTCACGATCCGCGCCAATCAAAAAGTACGAGCGCGCCTTTGCCCTAACAAAAGCCCTGTAACGGTGTATCAGATAATCAAGCGCGGCGGCGTTCATTTTTTCTTTTATCTCGGTAATAAGTTCTTCGTCAGTCAAAGAATCATACTTGCTGTATTCGTCGTTATTTTCAGTTCCGCAAATATTTTCTGTGTTTGTGTCCATTTGATGACCTCCATCAATTTCAAAAAGATTATAAACCACGCGGCGCGGCAAGTCAAATATTTTGGCGCGGGGCAAAGTTAAATTTTTTGAATTTCGGCAGGGAAAATTTTCAACGTAGCGAATACTTAACAGGAAATGGCGTAAAGCTGTTAGGGCAAAAGTTTAAGCCTTAAAAATTTGACGTAATACTAAAAATCAGGTAAAATTCAGGTAAGGAAATTTTCCCCGCGTCAATGATTTTATAAATTTTGGAGCCCGAAAAATATTAGCGGGCAATATCAATTAATGCAAGTAAACTGTGGCGAAAGTTGCAGTATACAGGGCTTTTGGCAAGTCCTTTGAGGATAACTCAAAATTCCTTTGTGAAATGTCAAACACAATTTTTGGAGGAGGTTTTTCCCAATGGCAGAAGAAAAAGATTTGGTAAAAAACGACACCGGACTTGGAGCTATTAAAATTGCTGATGAAGTTGTCAGCATTATTGCAGGCTTGGCGGCAACCGAAATTGACGGTATTGCAGGAATGAGCGGCGGGCTTGTCGGCGGTATTGCAGAAATGCTCGGACGCAAGAATTTTTCTAAGGGCGTAAAAGTTGAAGTCGGCGAACGTGAAGCGGCGATTGATCTGTACATTATCGTAAAATACGGCGTACGTATCCCCGATGTTGCACTTTCTGCGCAGGAAAATATTAAACGCGCGATCGAAAATATGACGGGACTTTCAGTCGTTGAAGTCAACGTACACGTTCAAGGCGTCAGTTTCCCTGAAGAAAATGAAGCAACCGTTGAAGAAGTACGCGTTCACTAAGATTGAAAAAATTCAAAGGCAATAGGCGAGGAGGTGTGAAAGTTTTATGGGCATAATAAGTCGCCTGTTGTTGCTTTTGTACGTTCTCGCAGTAATGGCGGCGTTGGTAGTAAGTGCGGGCGTTTGCCTGCACTTTTTCCCGGCGCAAGTTTGGCAAGATAATTTAAACTTGATTATTTCAAGTCAAGAAACTTTAATTGTTATTGCGGTAATGTTTTTGGCGAGTTTGTGTCTTTTGACAATGGCTCTTTCTTCAAGCAAAAAGGCAACCGTTGTAAATTTAAGCGGCGATGTTGAACTTCAAAAAGCAACGCCAAAAGAAGTTGCAGTCACAATACCGGCGATAGTAAGCGTGGTTGAACGCGCGGCACTTTCAGTAGTTGGAGTACGACAAGTTGAGGCGAAAGTTACAAATAAGGGCGGGACTCCTCCCGTTAGTGTAAATCTTTCAGTTATTTTAAGTCAAAGTTATTCTGCTCCTGAAACAAGCGCGGAGGTAAAAACGGCGGTAAATAAAGCATTGCAAGTTGTTTTGGAAATTTCGGATGTACCGGTTGAAATAACAGTTACTGAAATTACTCATGCAGTGATAGAGCGTGAAAGGCGCGTTGTTTAGGTGTTGAAATGCTGAACAGAATTAAAAATTTAAAACATTTGATAGGAAACACTTTTGGAGCTACGCGAACCGGCGGCGAATTTTTATTGCGCGAAACAGATTTTGGTACTGTGAACATTGAAATTGATATAATCCGGCGAATTGTTGAACGTACGCGGCTTGAAGGCGTCCACGAAATTAACAATGTAATTATCGACGCGCCAACGGTAAATAACCCGTTACAAGTAAAATTTGATTTAGTGATTTTGCAAAATTATTCCGCGCCGATGCTTGGGGCGAAATTGCGTGATGCCATCAAGGAAGAATTAAAAAATATGCTTGATATAAGGGACGCGCTTTTTGATATAAGAGTTACGCAGGTAAACCAGAATTTGCCGGAAATAAAAAAACGTCGAGTAAGATAGGCGGTGAAAATGATGTGGAGAGAAGTAAAAAATCTTGTAAAATTGGCGTTTGAGACTTATCCGACGCGGAAATTTGGATTTATAGGCGGAATATTATGTGGCGTGGCGATTTTGTCTTTCGGCTTGTTTAACACTTTGTTTGCTTTTTTCTGCGGAATAATCGGCTTGTATATCGGCTCGCGTTTTGAGGAAGGCGACGATTTGGTAGACAAAACGCTGAAGGCGATTGAAAATACCGTTCCCGAACGTTTCAGATATTGGAAATATTTTAACTAGAGAGTTGAAAAAAATGAGTCGTACATTTGCACGCGAAACGGCTTTTAGAGCTTTGTTTCAGTTAGATTTTAATCACGGAGAACCGGAAGAGCGCGAAATTTACGAAGGACTTGCAATAGGTACAGCTATTGACGCGGCTGAAGAATTTGACGAAGACGAAGTCTTGACGAAAAAAAATCTCGGCTACGTAGGCGAAACTGTTAAAAGTGTAATGGCGCATCTTGAAGAAATTGACGAAATTATAAAATCTTACTTGAAAAAGAATTGGACGCTTTCAAGATTGGCATCGGCAGACAGAAATATTTTGCGGCTTGCCGTATATGAAATGAAATTCGCCGAAGAAAAAGTTTCTGCAGGCGTCGCAATAAATGAAGCTGTGAAACTTGCGAAAAAGTACGGCACAGACGATTCTTGGCGATTCGTCAACGGCGTTCTCAACGCAATAGCAAATTGAAATTTTATCAGCCGGACGCCCAAGTCCGGTTTTTTTGTTATTTAAATGTACTTTCTTTCTTTTTATTTCTTAAATGTACTTTTCTTTTCCAAAGCAAAAAGAAAAGTACCAAAAGAAAGTGCATTGACGCCCGTCAGGGTTTTTCACGTCAAAGGTTGAAGTTATTCAAAGTTTATTCCGCGTTTGCCAACTCTTCCTAAATTTTCACTTCCAACTAAAAACCGATGACGGGCTGAAGTTACAAATTATTTTATACCATTGGAATTTTTCAAGATTAGGAAGCTTGATTTTATGTTTATGGATTTATGGAAAAATCGCTCGGCACTTGTCGAAAAAAATTTGTTAATCGAACTCAAAAAAAATCCCGCACTTGAAGAAATACTCGCACAGGCTATGGAATACAGCTTAATGAGCGGCGGCAAAAGACTTCGCCCAATTCTTTTAATGGCGGCGGCGGATGCAGTCAACAACACGGGCGAAAAATTTTTAACCGTTGCAAGCGCAATAGAAATGATTCATACATATTCGCTGATTCATGACGACCTGCCGGCAATGGACAACGACGACTACCGGCGCGGCAAGTTGACTAACCACAAAGTTTTTGGCGAGGCAACGGCGATTTTGGCGGGCGACGCACTTTTAACATTGGCATTTGAAGTTATGACGCGGCAAGAAAATATTTCGCCGGAAATTTTGTTGAAAGTTGTACAAGAAATCAGCGCGGCAGCGGGCGCAAGCGGTATGGTCGGCGGGCAGTCAATCGACCTTGAATCTGAAAATAAAAAAATCGATATGGCAACGCTGAAAAAAATGCACATGGGAAAAACCGGCGCACTTTTCCGCGCGGCAATTCGCAGCGGCGCAATTTTGGCGGGCGCAAATTCAATGCAACTTGACGCGCTTACAATTTACGCCGAAAAATTTGGGCTTGCCTTTCAAATTACGGATGATATTTTGGACGTTATCGGCGATGAAAAAAATTTGGGTAAGCCCGTCGGCAGTGACGCCAAAAATAACAAGTCAACATATGTAACTTTGACTTCGATTGACACGGCTAAAAATCTTGCACAAGCCGCCGTAAATGAAGCAATTGACGCACTGAAAGATTTTGGCGCGGAGGCTGATTTTCTGCGCGAAATTGTAAAATATTTAATCGGACGGAATAAATAATGTTAGAAAGTTTAAAATCGCCCGCCGAACTTCAAAAAATGCGGCTGTCAGAATTAAAAATATTGGCGTCGGAAATTCGGCACTTGATTTTGGAAACAGTGTCGAAAAACGGCGGGCACCTTGCGCCGAGTTTGGGAACGGTTGAATTAACTTTGGCGTTGTATTCGGTTTTTAATTTTGGCAAAGATAAAATTGTTTGGGACGTTGGACATCAAGCTTACACGCACAAAATTTTAACAGGGCGTCGAGACAGTTTTCATACAATAAGAAAATTTGGCGGGCTTACGGGTTTTCCCAATCGCAGTGAATCGCCGTACGATTTTTTCGGCGTTGGGCATTCGTCAACTTCGATTAGCGCGGCGTTAGGGTTGTTGCTTGCTGAAGAAATTCAAAATAAAAACGGCAAAGTTATAGCGGTTATTGGCGACGGCGCACTTACCGGCGGCGAGGCGTTTGAGGCGTTGAATCACGCGGGGCAACTCAAAAAAAATTTAATCGTAATTCTAAACGATAATGAAATGTCAATCGCAAAAAATGTTGGCGCGCTTTCTGAATATCTTTCTGAAGTTCGCCTCAATCCGCAATATCGCCGCGCCAAAAGAGACTTCGAGAATTTTATAAAAAATCTTCCAATTTCAGATATTGGCGATAAAATTTTGACGGCGGCTAATTCCGTGCGGTACGGTTTAAAATCTGCGATTGTGCCGGGTACGATTTTTGAGGCGTTAGGTTTTACGTATCTTGGACCGATTGACGGGCATGATATTCACATAATGCAGGATATTTTTTCAAAAATTAAAGATTTAGACGAGCCGATTTTGATTCACGTACACACTACGAAAGGCAAAGGCTACAAGCCCGCCGAAAATTCGCCTGAAAAATTTCACGGCGTCGGCAAGTTTAATCTTGACACCGGCGAAATTTTTAAAAAACCTGCACCGCCAACTTACACAGAAATTTTTAGCAAGGCGATTGTTGACATTGCGCGGCAAAATAAAAAAATCGTGGCGATAACGGCGGCGATGCCTTCAGGTACGGGCTTAAAAAATTTTTCTCAAGAATTTCCCGACAGATTTTTTGACGTTGGAATAGCTGAAGAACACGCCGTAACTTTGGCGGCAGGAATGGCGGCGGGCGGCTTGCGTCCTGTTGTTGCGATTTATTCGACGTTTATTCAGCGCGCCTATGATCAGATTCTTCACGATGTTTGCTTACAGAAATTGCCGGTAATTTTTTGCCTTGACAGGGCAGGGCTTGTAGGCGAAGACGGCGCAACTCATCACGGCGCGTTTGATATGGCTTTTCTGCGTACAATTCCCAACATAAATATTTTGGCTCCAAAAGATGAAAACGAATTGCGCCAAATGTTTTTTGCGGCAGTCAAGCAAGAAAATCCTGTGGCGATACGTTATCCTCGCGGCAGTGGCAGCGGCGCGGCAGTTGATGAAATTCCACAAAATTTAGATTGGGGAAAAGCTGAATATGTAAAAAAAATTGACGGCGCGGCAGTTTCGATTTTTGCTGTTGGAAGTATGGTAAGCGTTGCACAGGAAGTCGCGCAGATTTTAAATTTTCCGGTAAACGTCATTAACGCAAGATTTATCAAGCCGCTTGACAAAAATATTTTGGCGGCTGAAACTTCAAAACTTTTAGTTACGATTGAAGAGGGAACTTTGAGCGGGGGATTTGGCGCGGCGGTTGCTGAATTTTTGGAAGATGAAAATATTTCGACGCGGCTTTTAAGGTTCGGTATTCACGATAAATTTGTTGAACACGGTACACGCGCCGAACTTTTGAAACTTTGCGGCTTGACGGCTGAACAAATTGCTAACGCAATTTTAGGGGCTAAGGGCTAAGGGCTGGGGATTAGGGAATTGAGGAAAAATATGGACAGGGAAGAAATTTTTAGAAATACGCTTGAAGAAATGCGGGCGGCGATAAACGAGCGGGACTACGAAAAGTTGACGCGCTATGTTGACGTGAAAAAATTTTTGGACGAAGGCTACGAAGAGGTTACTGACGAATTGGCTAAAAACTGCGCGAAATTTCACAAACTATATCCGCACGATTTATTTTTTAAATTCGGCGCGGGCGTTTTGCGCTTTTACAATTCAAAGTTTCGAGGCGTGCATTTGGGATTTGTAACGCGGGTAATGAAGGCTTACTTCAATAAAAATTTGACGCCGCCGAAAAGTTTTACTGCCGCACCAATAGATTTTTGCGCCGTCGAACTTTCAAAAATGTTAAAGGCTCTAACTTCCAATACAAAAAAAATTACCGTCGAAAATTCCCGCGCAGTTGCTGAAGTCGAAATTTCCGGCGATAATTCTTATTACGGCAAAATTTGGGGAACTTTGAATTTTCAATTTGAGTTTGTCGAAGTTGAAAAAAATTTTTGGCAACTGAAACGAATTATAAACGTTAGAGAATTGGTCGCGCCGGTTTTAGATATGGCTGAAAGATTTTGGCCCGCCGAATGGGATTTGGGGATTAGGATTTAGGGGCTAGGGGCTAAGGGTTAGGAAATTTGTAAGTTGAATTTAGGTAAAAAATATGAGCAAGGAACGAATTGACGTTTTACTGACAGAAAAAAATTTTTGCGAAAGTCGCGCCCGCGCTAAGTCGCTAATTATGATGGGAAAAGTTTTAGTCAACGGGCAAAAAATCGATAAAGCCGGTACTTTGGTTGCCGCTGATTCTGAAATAAAAATTCTTGGTGAAGATATGCCCTTTGTTAGTCGCGGCGGTTTCAAACTTCAAAAAGCCGTTGAAGTTTTCAAGTTAAATTTGGAAAATAAAATTGCGGCGGATATTGGCGCGTCAACCGGCGGCTTTACAGATTGCATGTTACAGCACGGCGCAAAAAAAGTTTACGCCATTGATGTTGGTTACGGGCAGCTTGCGTGGAAATTGCGCAATGATAACCGCGTTGTAAATCTTGAACGCACAAATATTCGCAATGTTGAAAGTTTGCCGGATATTTTGGATTTTGCGTCGGTTGACGTTGCTTTTATTTCGCTTGATAAAGTTTTACCGGTTGCCTTTAAATTGCTTAGTGATACGGGGGAAGTTGCCGCGTTAATAAAACCGCAATTTGAGGCGGGGCGTGAAAACGTCGGCAAAAAGGGCGTTGTCAAAGATAAAAAAATTCATTCGGCAGTTATCGAGTACGTTTTAAATTTCGCCCAAAGTTTAGGATTTAAAATTTGCGGCTTAGATTTTTCGCCAATTAAAGGTCCTGAAGGCAATATTGAATATCTTTGTTACTTGTCCAAAAATCCCGGCGCGCAGGAAATTAATTTTGCCGAAAAAATAAATTCGACTGTCGAGGCGGCGCACGAAATTTTAAATTTAAAATAAATCTTGCAAAAAAATTTTTTCTATGATAATATTTCATCATAAATAAAAATACAATACATCAATCAAAATATCTAAGTTATCACAGACGCAGAAAACCCCCTAGCCAATCTTGGTCGAGATGGTTCGGGGGTTGCGTTTATTCAACGCTACGGCAAATGTTACCGCGTTTCGTCGTCGAAGTACTTTTTAATCTTATTCCAGATGATTTTGGAAATCAGATTAGCTCCGATCATTTCTAAGACATCAATCAAGATATCCACTGCTATCACCTCCTACCCTTACCGGTATAGGGGCGGTAACAGTGTTTATTTTATTTCAAACAAAATTTTTGTCAAGCAAGATTAATTTGGTTGAATTTATCGCCGTAAGCAAGCGCAAGATTTTTTCTCAAGCCCGCAAAATAACTTAAATCAGATTCTGAAGTTACAAAAGTTTCTGCGGCGTTCCTAGCCTCAATCAAAGTTTCAATGTCACGAAAAACATTTGCAATTTTTAAATCCGGCAAGCCGTGTTGAGATTCGCCGAAAAATTGTCCGGGACCGCGTAATTTTAAATCTTCTTCAGCAAGTTCAAAGCCGTTGTTGGTAGACTCCATTAAATCAAGCCGCGCGCCCGCTGCGCCCTGTTTGCTGTCAGAAATTAAAATGCAGTAAGATTTTTCGGAGCCGCGCCCGACGCGCCCGCGCAGTTGGTGCAGTTGCGAAAGTCCGAAACGCTCGGCATTTTCAATAACCATAACCGTTGCATTCGGTACATCGACGCCGACTTCAATAACCGTCGTTGAAACTAACAATTTAATTTTCCCGTCGTGAAAGCGCGTCATAATTTCGTCCTTTTCGAGGGGATTTATTTTGCCGTGAATCAGCGCGCAGGAAATATCTTTAAAAATTCCCCTGCTCAACATTTCGTAAATTTCGGTTGCAGGGTCAACAGAATTGAATCTTTCTGATTCGCTGCGTTCAATAAGCGGGCAAACAACGTAAGCTTGACGCCCTTTTAAAATTTCGCTCCGCACAAATTCATAAACTGTTTTTCGACTGCGCACGGTTTTTACTGAAGTTTTAATCGGCTTGCGACCGGGCGGCATTTGCTTAATCAGTGAAACGTTTAAATCGCCGTAAACAGTCAAAGTCATTGTGCGCGGAATTGGCGTTGCTGTCATTACAATCATATCAGGAACAACTTCAGATTTTTTGCCCAAATTTGCGCGTTGAGTGACGCCGAAACGGTGTTGTTCGTCAGTTATGACAAGTCCGAGTTTTGCAAATTGTACGGCGTCTTGTATAAGCGCGTGCGTTCCAATTACAATATCAAATTCGTGATTGGCAATTTTACTGTAATTTTCTTCACGAGTTTTTTTGTAGCGTGTAACTTTTGCACTAAGCAAGCCGATTCTTATTCCGAACTTTTCAAGCATTTGTGTAAAAGTGTTGTAATGTTGAACGGCTAAAATTTCGGTAGGAGCCATTAACGCGCCTTGCCAGCCGTTTTCTACAACCTTAACGAGTGCAAGCATTGCAACAACAGTTTTACCGGAGCCGACGTCCCCTTGAATCAAGCGGCGCATTGGAAGGCTACTTTCCATATCCTGCGCGACGGTTTTAAAAGTTTTAAGTTGATCGTCAGTCAAAGTAAAGGGCAAACTTTCAAAAACTTTTTTTACAAGTGCGCCGTTTTTTTTGCAAGTGATACCGAGTTTTTGTTCAGTATTTTGACGCTTGATTAACATTAAGCCGCACTGAATCAAAAATAATTCATCAAATGCTAATCTGCGCCGCGCTTGCCCTAAAGTTGCCGCGTCTTTTGGAAAATGAATTTGTCTCATTGCCGTATCAAGCGGCATTAAGTTTAGTTTTTTGAGAATTTGCGCAGGGAGAATTTCCTTTATTGGCGGCATTTTTTCAAGCAAATTTTGAATTGCCGTGCGAAAAACACTTTGATTTATTGTGGCAGTTGCAGGGTAAACCGGCTTTAATCCAAGTGTAACTTTTTCGCCGGGCTCCAAAATTGCGAAAGAATTAATCTGATTAATCGCCAAGCAACCGTTCCACGTGTCAAATTTGACTTTGCCGACTATCATAATTCGCGTACCGGTAAAAAGTTTTTTCTGCAGATATTCCTGATTAAACCACATAACTTTAATACTGCCGCTTGAATCGCTTAACGTTGCCGAAAGAATTTTTAATCTGGAAGTTTCGCGCAGATTTATATTGTAAAGCGTGCCGATAAAAACGCCCTGTTCATCAATCCTTGCCTGCGATATTGGCGTTATATATCTTTGATCGTCATAAGTGCGCGGGTAGTGCGTCAACAGGTCGTACATTGTAAAAATCTTTAGTTTTTCAAGTGCCTTTGCGCGGTTGGGACCGACGCCCTTAACGTACATTACACTGTCTGTAAATTCAAATTCAGTTTTACTCATTTTATCACCCAAGCATTTTTATCACAAAATCAGCGGCGTTGCAACCTTTCGCAAAATTTACAATTTCTTCCATACCGCCCTGACTGTGGTCAAGCATATCATTCACGGAATAAATCACTTTAATAATTTCTTCGACGTTCAAAGTTTTTTTTGCAATGGCAGAAAGTACCAGCGAAAATTCCAAAATCCTGTACGCCGTGATAAAAATTTTGACATTGTGAAATTCGCCGCCGCTGTAGGCGCAGGGATAACAGCGCATAAAGAATTCATTGACCAGATAATTTTCTAGCACATTATTAAAATTTTCGTAAACCTGCGCGAGGATTCTTTCACGGTAGGAAAAATAATTTTGGCGTAAAGATTTTTTTTGCGCGCGGCTGATATTTGCGCCATAAGTTTTCAAAAAAATTTCTGTCAAAATTTCGGCGTGAACTTGAAAATTAAATTTGGCGTCCGGCAAAGTTTGTTTGTAAAACATTTCGCAAAGATTTTTTAAGCGTTGATTAATCGAAATATTTTTATCCTGCAAAAGTTTTACCGCCTGCATTTGAATATTAAAAAAATCTTCAGCAGGGCGTGAAATTCTTTTTTTGAAACCGATAATCGCCCGCGCCGTAACATTTTCAGTTTCAGTAAAAGTTATTGGCTCCGTTGGAAGCAGAATTAAATTTGCGGCAAGCGGACAGGTTAGCGTCATTGACTGTTCAAAAAAATCTTCGTCAAGTTTGTAAGTAACGCGCGGGAAACTTTGACAAATAGCCGTTAAATAATCTTCGCCGTGATTCTTCTGCAAACTGCAAAGGCAATCTTTTTCATCCAGCAACGAGCAAACGCCGTCTTCGCGCAGTTTTAAAACCATTATATCGACGCCTTCAACTTCATCTTCAACCCATTCTGTATGTTGAAAAATTTCTTCCCGCGCCGCCGTGTCAAGTTCAGAAATTTTATCGTAAGTTTCCTCGTCAACGATAATTCGCCAATCCCTGCAACAACGCGCGCCGCAAATTTTGCCGTTGCACTGAAAATTTTTTATGTAACTCGCTTGAATACATTTCATTTGTTGACACCTTTCTTTGTCAATGTTAGAATTTCAAAGTACTTTTACAGTCTATCAGAAAGGGGAAATTTTGCAATGAAAAATATTCCGATAAAATTTAGAGGCAAAAAAATTGAAGACGGCGAATTTATTTACGGAGATTTGCATCAGGGCGCGTTTACCTGCATTGTAACTGCAAACGGCGAATATAAAGTTGATCCTAAAAGCGTTCGTCAACTTGTCGGTTATTTGGGCGATAAAGAAGTTTATGAAGATGACGTAAATGAAGGGCGCGTGGCGCGTTTAATCGCAGAATTTTAAAATTTTTTCAGCTCGCAGCGGCGGGCTTTTTTTATTGCACAAAAAATAACCGCTCAAGCCTTGTAAACTTAAGCGGCTTTTTTACTAAAAATTTTTTAAAGTTCGATAATGTTTCCCTGTTCGTCGATTGGCTCCAACAATAAAAATAACGCGCTTAAATCGACATGGAAAATAACTTTGTATTCGTCTTCTTCGTCCGGCGACTCGTTGCCTTTAAATTTGTTGCTGTACAAAAGTGAAACGGCGTGGCAATAATCATTAACTTGATCGTTGTACACGTCAATTTTTTTACTGCAAATTGCCTCTTGAAATTTGAAAACCGTACCGGCAGGGAAATACCCTTCAATAAAAACTTTTGCCGGCAAATAAAAATTATCTTCCACAAATGGAATTGGAACCTTCGAGCGGAAAAATTTACCTTCAAATTCAAACGCTTTAATCATAAAAATTCACCTCAAAAGTTAAATGAAAGTTTTTTGGGCGCGGGCGTTTCTTCCATTGAAAGCAACCTTGAAAAGCCCGTCATATCCAAAACTTCACGCACTTCACGCTTGACATTTTTTATTTTCATATCGCCTTGAGTGTTCATTCGTTTTTGCAACTTTAACAGTATACGCAAGCCCGCCGATGCAATGTAGTCTAAATTCGCCAAGTCAATTATCAAATTTGTAATTCCGTCAAGCGATTTTGAAATATCTTTGTCAAATTGAATTGCGGTTACCGCGTCAAGTCTGCCTGTCAACGCTACGGCTAATTTTTCGCCGTCGCGCTCTTTTTGTATTTCCATAAAAAAAACTTCCTTTCAGTCAGTTTTTTAGGGGTTAAGGACTAGGGATTAGGGGATTTTTAATTTTTAAAATTACGGATTGAAATTTACTTTTATAACTGAACCGCGCGGTACAACTGCGCCCGGCGAAATACTTTGAGAATCTGCAAAGCCGGAGCCGCTCGTTTCAATCTTCAAGCCTACATTGTTTGCAAGTCGCGCAGATTCACGAATACTTTTGCCGCGAAAATCCGGTACAACAATTTCTGTGCTGTCCGTTAAATCTTCAGTTTTTTCTTCGACACTTTCAGCAGGCGCGGGCGTTTCAACTTTTGGCGGCGTGTACGTTGGAATTGAGGAAGTACCCGCGCTGTCACCTTCACCAACATCTGCCGAAATTTCCTCTTCGTCGTCATTGGGAGTCTCGCTCGGTTCAATTCTCATATATCTGAAAATCTGTGAAAAAATCCTGCCCGCAACCGGCGCGGCAATTTGTCCGCCGTAAAAAACGCCCGACGGGTCGTCAATCATAACAAGCAACGCAATTCTTGGATTTTCAACCGGTCCGAATCCGCAAAACGACGCAATGTAACTGCCTTCAGCGTAACCCGTGCCGTCTGCTCTGATTTTCTGCGCAGTGCCGGTTTTTCCTGCAACGCTGTAACCGCGTACTTTTGCCTTTTGCCCGCCGCCCGTTGCCACAACCTGTTCAAGAAGTCCTACCAAAGTTTTATCGGTTGCGGGGTCGATAGTTTTTCTGACAGGTTCAACTTGTGTTTCTGAATAGGTGGAGCCGTTAGCATTTTTAATCATCTTGACGATATGTGGTTTTAATAAAACGCCGTCATTTGCAACCGCGCTCATTGCCCGTACAAGTTGCAACGGCGTAACGGCGATACTTTGACCAATAGCCATTGTGGCAATATCTGATTCAACCATTTCATCCGGCGAATATAAAAGCCCTGCCTCTTCGCCCGGCAATTCAATTCCCGTAACGTCGCCGAATCCAAAAAGGTGTGCGTATTTTATAAGTTTTTCGCCGCCGAGTTCTAAGCCTATCAGTGCAAAGCCGGTGTTCAAAGATTGTTTGACAACGTCAGCAAAAGTTACAGTGCCGAAACTTGCGCCGTTCCAGTTTTGAATCCTCATACCGCTAACCATAACGTAACCGGGATCTACGAAAATTTGTCCCGGTGTAACAATATTTTCTTGCAACGCCGCGCCTGCCGTTATAGTTTTGAAAGTGGAGCCCGGCTCGTAGACAAAAGAAACTGCGCGATTCTTCCAAATTTCAGGGTCGTAGTCCCAAAAACGATTGGGATTGTAAGTCGGGCGGCTAGCCATTGCCAAAATTTCGCCGGTTTTAGGATCCATTGCAACGCAAGTAACGGCAACAGGATCATTTTCAGCCATTGCGCGGTCAAGTTCCTGTTCAACGATAAATTGAATTGCGCTGTCAATCGTCAACTGAATTGTTTTGCATCTTTCGCCTTGATAACCGTGCCTGTCAAAAATCGATTCTAAGATTGGGCGGTCGCGCGTGTCAGTGTACAAAAAAGATTCCGTAACTTCGCCTTTAATGTACTTGTCAAAAGCTTGTTCGATACCGTCAAGCCCTTTATCGTCAGTGCCGACGAACCCTAAAACATTTGCCGCCAAAACGTCATTTGGATAATATCTTTTAGCCTCATCACGAAAACCGAGACAACTGAAATAATTTTTTTCACGAATCATTTTACGAATTGCCTCATATTCGGATTGTTCGAGCCGCCGTTTAATCCATACAAAGCCGCCGCCAATTCCAATATCTTTGAGAATATCTTCTTCAGATTTTCGTACAAGCGGGGCTAAGTCTTTTGCAAGTTGTTGGGCGTTTTGAACGTTATTCGGGTCTACGAAAAGCGATTTTGTCATAGTGCTTGCGGCTAATTCTCTGCCGTTTCTGTCAAGAATTGCGCCGCGCGGCGATTGTACCAAATAATCTTGTCCGACTTGATAGCGCATTCTTTCGGCAAGTTCGCTGCCCTGTACAAGTTGCAACCATGCATAGCGAAAAATTATTATCAAAATGGCTAAAAGCATTACGGCAACGAGCCGCACGATATTTAGTTGAAGTTTTATTCTGTGCTTATCCATTACTGATTAGTTGTTCTGTTGGAATTTCTCAAAAGAGCTTCTTTGAGTTTGCCTTCAATGGCGAGAAGTTCCTTTTCGGCGGCGGCGCGTTTAGCTCTGCCTTCCTGTTGAATTTTAACTGTTTCTTCAATCGTAGCAATTAAATCTTCGTTGACTTTTTTAACAGTTTCAACATCGACAACGCCGCGTTCATTTGCCCTTGCCGTGTCAATGGTATTTTGTTTGAGCATTTCGGCGTTACGGCGGAGCAAGTCATTTGTGGCATCAGCTACGGCGCGTTGCATTTGAATAACTTCCTGTTGACGTGATAAACCGAGTGCAATTACCATTTGATTTTTCCAGAGCGGGATAGTGTGATAAATTGCGGATTGTACCCTGTCAATTAAAACGCGGTCGTTATTTTGAATCAGGCGAATTTGCGGCGCAGTTTGAATAGCGATAGTTTTGCTAAGTTTTAAATCATGAAGTTTCTTTTCAAATCTGTCAACACTTTGTTCAAAATCTGCGACAACTTGAACTGCCATAGGATCATTTTTGGCGGCGGCTTGTGCTTTAAGTTTCGGCAAAGTTACGGTGCGCATTTCTTCAAGTTTTTCTTCACCGGCAAGAATATAAAGTTGTAAATCTTTGAAGTACGCCAAATTTTTTTCGTACAGCGTATCGAACATTACAACGTCTTCCATCATTTTAACTTTTGAGCGTTCGAGACCGGCTTGAATTTTTTCAACTTGCGTAGAAAGTTTTTCGTAGCCCTGCATAAGATTTTCGCCCTTGTCTACGAGTGAACCGAGAATAGGAATTTTGCTTACGAAAGATTTTTTTTCGGCAACGTCGAAGCCTTTAACCTTTGCAACCAAATCATTCAGCAAATTTCCGACTTCGCCTGAATCTTTTGTACGAATTTTAGCCAAAATGCTGTCCGAAAACTGCGCGATTTCTTTTTGTGCGGGCGCGCCGAAAGTCAGGGGCGTTGAAGAATCCATTAAATTAATTCCGTCTTTAATCGATTGAACTTTTTGGCGTTCGGCGGGCGTCAAAGTTTCTACTTGTTGAGTAACTTTCGCAATTTCGACTTCCGGCTTGACTTCAGCGGCGGGCGTTTCGTCATTTGAAGGGCTTGCCGCCTTTTGCGCCATTAAATCTTCAAGGTTTATATCTGCCATAAAATTTTCCTCCATAGTATTTTCAAAAACTCTTTTAAATTATAAAAAAACGCGGCGTTAAAATCAACTTTTTTTTCAGGAAAACTACAGATTTTAGGCAAGAGCAAAATTTTTTAGTGTCAGTATGCACGCAAGCACACAATAAAAATCTAAAGCGTCCGTGTACACGCAAATTCACAAAAAATTTCAAGCGACCGTGTACACGCAAATTCACAAAAAATTTCAAGCGACCGTGTACGCGCAAATTCACAATAAAAAATTCAAGCGTCTGTATGCACACAAATTCACAATAAAAAAATTCAAGCGTCCGTGTACACGCAAATTCACAATAAAAAATTCAGGCGTCAGTGTACGCGCAAATTCACAATAAAAATTCAAGCGTCCGTGTACACGCAATTACAAATACAAGGCAAGAGTAAAATTTTCTTGAAAACGTGAAATTTTCGATTTAAGGCAGGTTTAAATTGTTTTTAGGGTAATTGTACCAAATTTACTCAAAATCTTCAGCTAGAGCCCTTCAGGCGCACGTACGCGGATATTTTTTATATTTACAAATTTTTTTTTGCAGTATAAAATTAGCCAAAATTTTTAGGAGAAATTTAATGACGCTTGCAATTATTATTTTGACGAAAAATGAAGAATACCATATTGTTGACGTGATAAGAAACGCCCGCCAATGTACGGACGAAATTTTAATAATCGATTCCGGCAGTACTGATAAAACCGTTGAACTTGCCGAAAAAAACGGCGCAAAAGTTTTTTACCGTGCATGGGATAATGACTTTGCCGCGCAGAGAAATTTTGCGCTCGATAAAACGGCGGCTGATTTAATTTTGTACATTGACGCGGACGAAAGATTAACTTTAAAATCTGTCGAACATATAAAAAAAATCCTCGCGCAGGATAATTTAAATTTACAGTACAAAATTCAACGCAAGACAACTGCATTTGGCGTAACTTTCAATCACGGCGTTTTAAATCCCGATTATGTTTTGAGAATGTTTCCGCGTGAAAAAGTTCAATGGTCGGGCAAAGTTCACGAACATCCGAATTGCCCCTGTGAAATTAAAACTTTACAGGGTTATCTTGAACATTACACCTACCGCAGCTGGAGCCAATGGGAAAGTAAAATGCAAATGTACAGCACAATTTGGGCTGAAGATAATTTTAAAAAAGGCAAAAGAATTTCAAGGGCGGGCGCGTTTCTGCACGCAAGCGCGGGATTTTTCAAAATGTTTTTTATTAAGGCGGGATTTTTGGACGGCTGGTACGGATTTTACACCTGCGCGAATCACTTTTTTTATACAATGATGAAATATTTGAAACTGCTTGAATTACAAAAAAAATAACCCGCCGGTTTAAGCGGGTTTTTTAGTTTCAAAAAAATTTTTAACTGCGATTTTCTTGAGCAACAAGTTTATCTGCGCCGTAACGTTTGCGCAGTGCGGGCTTTTCAATTTTACCTGTAGCGTTGCGCGGCACGTCTGCAAAAATAATTTTTTTTGGGCGTTTGTAGCGTGGCAATTCTGCGCAGAAATTATTTATTTCGTCTTCAGTGCAATTCATACCGTCTTTAATTTCGATAATCGCCGCGCTAATTTCACCGAGTCGCCTGTCTGCCAAGCCGATAACTGCAACATCTTTAACCTTGTCGAATTTGTGCAGAAAATCTTCAATTTGTACGGGATAAATATTTTCGCCGCCGCTAACAATAACGTCTTTCTTCCTGTCAACCAAAAAGTAAAAGCCGTCTTCATCTTGCATTGCCATATCGCCCGTTAAAAGCCAGCCGCCCTTAAGGACTTCAGCAGTTGCTTTTTCGTCGTTGTAGTAGCAAGTCATAACGCCGGGACCTTTTACGCAAAGTTCGCCGACTTCACCGCGTGCAACTTCCGCGCCATGTTCGTCAATAATTTTACATTTCCAACGATAACCGGGCACGCCGATAGCTCCAACTTTTGAAATGTTTTCTAAGCCCAAATGTACACAGCCGGGACCGGTTGATTCACTTAAGCCGTAATTTGTATCGTAGTCGTGATTGGGGAAATATTTTTTCCAGCGGCGAATTAAGGAAGGCGGTACAGGTTGCGCGCCAATGTGCATTAACCGCCACTGCGAAATTTCATAATCTGAAAGTTTTATATCGCCCCTGTCGAGCGCGTCAACTATATCCTGCGCCCAAGGCACTAAAAGCCAAACGATTGTACATTTTTCTTTTGATACGGCGTCAAGAATTATTTCCGGCTTTGTACCTTTAAGCAAAACTGCGCGAGAACCGGCAACAAGGCTGCCCATCCAGTGAAATTTTGCGCCGGTATGATAAAGCGGCGGTATACACAAAAAACAATCGCCGCGCCCCGTCAAGTGGTGTTTCTGTTCCATTTGCGCGGCTTGCGTCAAACTTTGGTGCTTGTGTAAAATAGCCTTTGGAAAACCGGTTGTACCGCTTGAAAAATAAATTGCGCCAAAATCTTCGTCCGTAATTTCGCCGACGTTAGGCTTGTGGCTTGAACAATTCGCCGCCAATAAATGATAACTTTCAGCAAAACTCGGGCAGTTATCGCCAACGTAAATTAAAAGTCTGCCGCGTGAAAGTCTTTCGGCATTTGTTTCAATACGCCCAATAAATTCAGGTCCAAAAATTATCACGTCAACTTCAGCAAGTTCAGCGCAATATAAAATTTCTTCAGCAGTGTAGCGAAAATTGAACGGCACGGCTATTGCGCCCGTTTTCAAAATTCCAAAATAAATCGGCAACCACTCAAGGCAGTTGTACATAATTATTGCAACTTTATCGCCTTTTTGTACGCCGCGTTCAATCAAAAAATTTGCACAGCGATTAGCCTTTTCGTCAAATACGCTCCAAGTAATTTCTTTTCTGTACGGCGCAAAACGATTAGATTCAATCAAACTGTATTCTTTCCACGTCCTGCGTTGTCCGTCCGGCTCATTGGGATTCAATTCTACAAGCGCAACTTCATCGCCGTAAAGTTCGGCGTTGCGCTCCAAGTATTCCATTACAGGCAAATATAACACCTTCCATTTTTAAAATAACGTTGCAATTATATAAAACCGCCAAAATTAAGTCAACTTTTAAATCTGTAACCCGCGCCCCAAACTGTTTCAATATATTTTGGATTGGAAGGGACGGGCTCAATTTTTTCACGAAGGCGATTAATATGCACCATAACCGTTGCCGTATCGCCCATTGAATCAATCCCCCAAATTCTGTCAAACAATCTGTCTTTGCTGAAAACAATATTGGGATTCTGCGCGAGGAAAAGCAACAATTCAAATTCTTTGTTTTTCAGTGAAATTTCTTTGCCGCCTGAAAAAACACGTCGCGCCTCTGGCTGAATTTCCAATTCGCCGAAATGTAAATTTTTATCGTTAGTCTTGCCGGTTAATCTTTCGTAGCGTGAAATATGCGCCTTAACTCTTGCCGTCAATTCATTTGGGCTGAAAGGCTTTATCACGTAGTCATCGGCTCCAAGTCCCAGCGCACGTATTTTATCAATATCTTCACGTTTTGCCGAAACAATCAAAATTGGCGTTTCCTTCGACTTGCGAATTTCACGGCAAATTTGAAAACCGTCAACGCCCGGCAACATAATATCCAGGATTATCAGCGAGTATTCATTTGCAACGGCTTTTTCAAGTCCGAGTTTGCCGTCGTGAACAATTTCAACTTCAAAATCGTTTGCCTCCAAATAATCACGTTCAATTTCAGAAATTTTTTCGTCGTCTTCAATCAGCAGAATTTTCTTTTTCAACGGTATCCTCCTCAAGCGGTAATTTTATTAAAATCGTCACCCCGCCGCCAAAAGTTTCAGCCGCGCAAATTTCGCCGCTCATTCCCAAAACAATTTCTTTGACAACGGCAAGCCCCAAGCCGCTCCCTTTAATTATACTTGAACGCGCGGGATCTGTCCTGTAGAAAATATCAAAAATTTTGGGCAGTTCCTCTTTCGCCACGCCGCGCCCGTCATCTGCAAAAATTATCTGCAAAAAATTTCCGGCGTTTTGAATTTTAATCAGCACGTTGACAACTTCAGATTTTTTATACTTTATGCTGTTGTCCAAAAGATTATTCACAACCCGCGTAAATTGTAAAATGTCAATCTTAACCTTACCAATATTTTTATCGGCGGCAAATTTTAAATTCAAACCGCGTTGCAAGTACATTTCTTTTTTTTCGGTTACAAAATCAGAAAAATATTCGTACAGATTAACCGGTTCCAAATTAAATTCAATCTTGCCCAAATCCAACTTTGAAAACAAAAACAAACTTTCAACAAGTTTTTCCATATCGCCGACAGTTTGACTTATCATTTCGACGTAGTGAATTTTTTTCTCCGGCGTATTGGCGATACCGTCCAAAATCCCGCTTGCGTAGCCTTTTAAAGCAGTCAGCGGCGTTGCAAGGTCGTGAGAAATTCCGGCGATTAATTCTTTTCTATTCTGTTCATATTTTTCACGCAAAATTTTATTTTCGCGCAGTTCAATTCTCATTTTATCAAACGCTCGGCAAGTTTCGCCAATTTCGTCTTTTGAATCAAAGTTTACTGCAACTTCCAAATTTCCTGCACGAATTTTTTCCGATACCTCGCGCAGTTTTTTAAGCGGCTCCAAAATTTGCAACGATAAAAGTCGTGATAAATATCTGCCGAGCAAAATTATAAAAATGACAGTGCAAATAAAAATAATCGTGCCGCCAATTTCCAAAATTTCTTTGAGCGGAAAACTTGAAATTGTTTTTTGCTCCGTGAACGGAATTTTGCCGACTGCCATTATAACCGCGCCTCTTGAATTGTAAAAAAATGCAAAGCCTTGATTGTCCCAAATCATTGTGGAATTTAAAATTTTTCTTGCCGAAATTTGCCGCGTAATTTCTGCAACGTCAGCAGTTGGCGTCAAGTACAAAATTTTTTTGCCTTGAAAAACCGCGCCGTAAATTCCCTGCGATTCCAAAATTTGAAAATCTTTTTGAATGTGCTTTAATTTAAAATGGTTGTGCCGCTCGACTTCATTTTTTAGCGAGCTTACGGCAAATTGAATTGACAGCGCGGAGCCTTTATCTTCAAAAATATTTGAAAGTACCGCGCTTTTTTGCCCTGTATCTGCAAAGTTTACCACGCTGAAAATCAACCAGCCCATCGCCGCAATTACAAACACCGGAATAACTACCATTAAAAAATTTCCGACCAACAGCCGTTTTCTCAAGGAAATATCTTGAATCTTCATCTTATCGCCGCCTTTCAAAATTATTTTAAGCGTTAAATTTAAACATTTTATAAAATTTTTTTATTCAGTTTAGAAATTGTTTAGATATGGCGGTTACAATCTGCAACGTAAAAAAATTTGAAGGAGCGATTCAAAAATGAAAAAGTTTTTATCGGCAATTTTGGGTGCGGCGATTTTAAGCGGTTCAGTTTGTTCTGCGGCAATTCCGCAAAGTCAACTTGTTTTGGGCGGCGTTGAATATGGCGCGTCAATCAGTGACGTTGAAAAAAATTTGGGACAGCCTGAAAAATCTAAAACGAAGACTGACAAAAAACACCACGCCGAAAATTATCACGGCGAAAAAATCAAATACAAATACGGCGATTTAGAAATTGAATTTGTCAACGGCAAAGTTTATGAGATTGAAGTTGAAGACCTTAGCGACGCAAAAACCGCCGCCGGAATTGGAATTGGCGCGGACGTTTCGGCACTTGAAAAAGCTTACGGCAAGGCAGATTTTATTCACGAAGACAAGTACATTTATTGCACGGAGGAAAATAAAAATTTGGGATTGGTTTTTGAAATTAAAAACGGACAAGTTCATGAAATTAAATGTGGCGTTTTAAAGGGGCGTGCAAAATATGAGTCAAATTTCAGAAGTTAAAAATTTTTTGAAGTGCGTATTTACCAAAAAACTTTTAAAAAAATTTGCGGTAATTTTGGTGATAGGCGCGTTTTGTGCCGGAGGCGGTGCATTTTATCTTCATCAGCAGAAAGAAATTAAAAAAATTGCTGAAGCGCAAGCGCAAACTGTAATTATTGAAAATCTTGCGAAGGAAAAAAATATTTCACTGATTGACAATAATGCAGTTCGTTCAATGGTTGCAAAATTTATTGGTACAGCAGAAAATTCAATCACTTACAAAGAAATTTCCTTGAGAATTTCAGATAAAAAATCTAAACAAGTAAATTTGAACAGTGAAATATTTCAGCCGGTGTACAAAGTTTCCTGCATTGCCGAAAACGTCAAATACAAATTTTATATCGACGCTGTAAAAGGCGAAATTTTAAATATCAAAGCAGGATAAATTTTTAAGTCAATCGCGCAGGTTGACTTTTTTTATTGCAACAAAAAAGACTCCGCAAAATTGCAGAGCCCGTGAAAAAATTTTAAATTTGAATTACGCCATAAGACCAACAGCGTAACCGACAATACCAATTACGAAAAGTCCGACAATGATTGTTAAAGCATTGACGCCCTTTTTCAAGAGGAACATACAAGCAAAAGTCATAAGGAGCGGAACGATACTTGGCATTAAACTGTCAAGAATAGATTGTAAAGTTGTAACAACGTGTTCACCGGCTGAATTGGTATATTCAGAAATAACGAGCGGCATATTTACGCTTGTCCATTTTGCAACGAGCGCGCCCATAACCAAAAGACCGAGAACGGACGCACCTTCGGTAAGGAAGTGCATTTGGTTACCGCCGATATTTTCAACCAACGCTGTACCTTGTGTATAACCGTATTGTACGCCGTACCAGTGAGTAGCAAGACGAATAGCATTAAAACCAATGAAGAAAATCATAGGACCGATTAAAGAGCCTGTAAGTGCAACGCCCGCGCCGAGTGCCGCCAAAACAGGGCGAATTGTTCCCCAGAATATAGGGTCGCCGACGCCCGCCAATGGTCCGATTAAACCGACTTTAACACCGGATAATGTTGCTTCGCTGATATCTGCGCCGTTAGCTTTTTTCTCTTCCATTGCGCCGATAATACCCATAATAGCCGCCGCAACAAATGGTTGAGTGTTAAAAAATTCCAAGTGACGTTTTAAAGCCTTGCTAAGTTCTTCGCCTTCATAAACTTTTTTCAAGATAGGAATCATTGCAACGCAGAAACCCATAGCCTGCATACGCTCAAAGTTGAAGGAGCCGAGCAGGAAGTTGGATTTTACGAACACCCAAAACAGATCGTCTTTTGTAACTTTTTTTTCTGCTGCCATCTTGTCCGCCTCCTTACATTAAGTCAGAATCATCAATATCGTCGCCTTCGACAGCAGAGCCGCCGCCGGTTTTTGCCGCTTCTTCGATATTAATATTTTGTTGCATTGTTTGAATATGGAAGTAAGCACAAATTGCGCCGATAGCACCGAAACCGATAAGGTTAATGTCAGTGAAGACTGCAAGCAGGAAGCCTAAGAAAAAGTAAACCATAAGTTTTTGAGCATTCATAAGGTTGATAACCATTGCGTAACCTACGACAACGATAAAGCCGCCGGCAACTTGCAAGCCGCGAGTGATAACTTCCGGAATTGAATTAAGAGCGTTGTTGACAGTGTCAGTACCTGCAACCATGTAAATTGCAACTGAAGGAATAGCTACGCGCAAACCTTGAAGTAAAAGTCCTGCCCAGTGACACATTTCAATTCCGCGATAATTGCCTTTTTCTGCGTAGCCGTCAGCCATATGTTGGAAGAAAACCGTGATAGTACGAACGAAAATAGTTAAAACCTGCCCTGCCGCTGCGAGCGGGACAGCCAATGCGATACCTGCACCAATGCTTTGATGACCAACTATAACCAAAATTGTTGAAACGACGGAAGCCAACGCCGCGTCAGGAGCCATAGCCGCGCCGACGTTCATCCAGCCCAACGCCATCATTTCAAGTGTACCGCCAAGAATAATTCCTGTAGTCATATCGCCCAAAACTGCGCCTGTCATTGTACAAGCTATAACAGGGCGGTGGAATTGCGCTTCGTCCAAAACTGCCGCAAAACCGGTTATCATTGCCACGATAAACAGCAATACTAACGTCATAGCTCAAAACACCTCTTTCATATTAAGTTTTCAATGAACAAATTTTTTTAGTTAGCCGAATCGACAATCAAGGATTCCGAAAAAAGGAACTAGGAATTAGAAAATTTTCAAACCCCTAGCCCTTAATCCTTATCCCTTAGCCCTTAAATTACCAGAGACCTTTTGCTTTTAAAGCGTCGACAACATTAACTTTAGCATCATTGGCAAGTTTGCGCATTTCGACTTCGACGCCCATATTGACGAGTTCTTTTAAGGATTCAACGTCTTTTGGGCTTACTCCTACAGCCTGTGAAATCATTGTGTCGCCGTCTTTAAAAGTTTTGCCGCCGAGATTTACTGATTTAAAGGGAATACCGCCTTTGATAGCGCGAACAACATCGGTAGGATTTGTGAACAGGAACAAAGTTTTAAAGCTGTCATATTTCGGATTGTTGTAAGCTTCGCAAGCTTTTTCAACTGAAACAACGTAGCCTTTGAGTCCCGGAGGAACAACCTGCAACAAAAGTTTTTTGCGGAGTTCGTCTTTTGCAACTTCGTCGCTGACGCACATAATGCGGTTACAACCGGTAACCTTTGACCAAACGGTTGCTACTTGTCCGTGAATCAGACGATCATCGATTCGGCAAAAAGCAATTTCCATAAAAATACCACCTTTCTAACAAGAAAACAAAAAATTTCGACGGCTGAATTATATTCAATAAAGTTTTTTTTTGCAATAGCAAACTGAAAAGAAACTAAAGAAAATGCTGTATAAAAATTTGTCAAGTGTTGTATAATAAATTTGAGGTGATATTTTGAAAACTGAAGATACAATCAGCGCAATAGCAACGGCGATTGGCACTGCCGGAATTGGCGTAATTCGTATGAGCGGCGAAAATTCCATTGACATTGCGGAAAAAATTTTTGACAAAGATTTAAAATCTGCGCGAGACAGGAGCGTAATTTTTGGGCACGTGAAAAATTCCGGCGGCGAAATTATCGACGAGGCAATTATTTTAATTATGCGCGCGCCACATTCTTACACGAAAGAAAATGTTGTAGAAATTCAATGTCACGGCGGCGCGGAAGTTTTGCGGCAAGTTTTGAGTGCAACTTTTGAAGCGGGCGCACGTCCTGCCGAGCGCGGCGAATTTACAAAACGCGCCTTTTTGAACGGCAGATTAGATTTAACGCAAGCGCAGGCAGTTTTGGATATTATTCAAGCGAAAACTTCAACAGCTTTAAGCGTCGCGCAGAATCAACTTTCAGGCAAAACTTCAAAAAAAATCCGCGCAATTCGTACGGAAATTTTGGACGTTTTGGCGCACATTGAGGCGTTAATTGATTTTCCGGAAGATGACATTGACGAAATTTTTATCAGCGATATTGATAAAAAAATTGCCGCGCAGATTGACGAAATTAAAATTTTCCTTGACAATCAGAAAAGCGGGCGAATCCTGCGCGAGGGGCTGGAAACTGCAATTATAGGCAAGCCGAATGTTGGAAAGTCCAGCCTGTTAAATTTTTTGGCAGAAACCGAGCGCGCCATTGTTACTGATATTCCCGGCACGACGCGCGACAGTATCGAAGAATTTGTAAATATCGGCGGCGTACCGCTTAAAATTATCGACACGGCGGGAATTAGAAATTCTGATAATCCCGTTGAAAAAATTGGAATTGAACGCGCCCGCGATTGTGCAAGCCGCGCAGAATTAATTTTGGCGTTGTTCGACGGCTCAAGGAAACTTTCAGCTGAAGACTTTGAAATTTTAAAAATTATCGAAGGGCGCAACGCAATTATTTTACTTACAAAGGCTGACTTGCCGCAAATTATCGACGTTACAAAGTTTGAAAATTTTATTCCAATTTCGGTTAAGAAAAATTTGGGCGTTGAAAAATTTTTGGCGGCAATTTCTGAAAAGGTCGGCAACGTCAACGCCGAAATGAATTTTGTACGCGACGAACGCGAGGCAGATTTACTTAGACGCGCAGTAAAAAATCTTGAGGAAGCGCGCGCCACCCTCCAAAAAAACATTGGTATAGATTTTATTTCTATCGACTTAAGGGCGGCGTTGGAACTTTTGAGCGAATTAACCGGCGAATCTGTCACTGAAGATGTTATCAACGAAATTTTTTCCAAATTTTGCATTGGAAAATAAATTCAATTTTTGAATTGTTAAATTTTCTGTACAATTTATAAAAATTGCTTTATAATTTTTTTAAATAAAGAATATAGAAATAAGGTAGAGTAAATGTTTACTGCAGATAAATATGAAGTAATAGTAATAGGCGCAGGACACGCCGGAATTGAAGCGGCACTTGCGGCAGCGCGGCTCGGTTGTAAAACTTTGCTTACAACTTTATCACTGGAAAATTTGGCAATGATGCCCTGCAACCCGTCAATAGGCGGCAGTGCGAAAGGTCATTTGGTTAGGGAAGTTGACGCACTAGGCGGCGAAATGGGAATTATCGCAGATGAAACTTGCATACAATTTCGCACGCTTAACACGGGTAAAGGTTTTGCAGTACAAGCCCTGCGCGCTCAAGCCGACAAAAAAATTTATCAAGCCGCTATGAAAAAAGTTTGCGAAAATACGCCGAATTTGGATTTAAAGCAACTGCTGATTGAAAATATTTTGGTCGAAGAAAATAAAATCGTCGGCGTCACTTGTGAAACGGGCGAAACTTTTTTAAGCGACGCGGTAATTTTGGCAAGCGGCACTTATTTAAGCGGCAGGATTATTATCGGCGAAAGTATTTTTGACGGCGGACCCAACGGGCAACGCGCCGCAACTAAACTTTCAAACGCGCTGAAAAATTTGGGCGTTCAACTTATGCGCTTTAAAACGGGTACGCCTGCGCGAGTTGACGCCCGCACTTTAGATTTTTCAAAAATGGAAATTCAACGCGGCGATGAAGGTATGCAAAATTTTTCGTTTATGACTGACGCGCCCGCCAATAATCAAATTTGTTGTTACTTGACATACACAAACGAGCGAACGCACGAAATTTTGAGAAAAAATTTACACCGCGCCCCAATGGCTAACGGGATTATTGAAGGCGTTGGTCCGCGTTATTGCCCTTCGATTGAGTCAAAAATTATTCGTTTTCCCGACAAGGAACGCCACCAACTTTTTTTGGAGCCGGAAGGTTTAAACACCAATGAATATTACGTGCAGGGTATGTCAACTTCAATGCCGGCAGATGTGCAGATTGAATTTTTGCATACAATTCCCGGACTTGAAAACGCCAAGATAATGCGGCACGGCTACGCTATTGAATATGACTGTATCGACCCGTTGCAACTTAAACCAACGCTTGAATTTAAAAATATCGCAGGATTTTTTAGCGCGGGACAATCCAACGGCAGCAGCGGCTACGAAGAGGCGGCGGCGCAGGGAATTATTGCGGGGATTAACGCGGCGGCACTTGTCAAAAAATTTGAGCCGTTGATTTTGAAACGATCTGAAAGTTACATTGGCGTGCTGATTGATGACTTGGTTACAAAAGGAACTGCCGAGCCTTACAGAATGATGACTTCTCGCGCAGAATACCGCCTGTTACTTCGACAAGATAACGCAGATTTAAGATTGACGCCCTATGCAATAAAAATTGGGCTTGCGTCAAATGAACGTATCAAAAAATTTGAAACTAAACTTGCCGAAATAAATTCTGCAACCAAATTTTTGACTGAAACTAAAATTACTCCAAGCGCAGAAATTAACCAGAAACTTTCAGCCGCCGGAATTGGTGAAATTAAAACTTCAATGCAACTTGCCGAATTAATGCGCCGCCCAAATGTTACTTACGAAAAACTTTCTGCAATTTTTGACTTGCCCAAAATTTCAAGCTTTGCCGCAACGCAGGTTGAAATTTCTTTGTTTTATGAAGGCTACATTAAAAAGCAAAGTGAACTTGCAGAAAAACTTGACAAACTGGAAAATAAAATTATCCCCGAAAATATCGACTATCACGCAATGCAAAATTTGCGCGTCGAGGCGCGGGAAAAACTTTCAGAAATTCGTCCGCGTTCGATTGGGCAGGCAAGCAGAATTTCCGGCGTTTCACCCGCTGATATTTCAGTTTTGATTGTTTGGCTTGAAACTTTTAAATAAGGATTAAGGGTTAAGGGTTAAGGATTAGGGATTAAGGAAAAATATTATGCTTGAAACTTTGTGATAATCATTTATAATCTAAAAACAGGGATAAGGAAAAATCCCCTAGCCCTTAGTCTTTAGTCCTTAGCCCTTAAAAAGCGACCGAAGGGAGATTTTTTAATGGATTTTGGCGATATGGAAATTTCAGTAGGGGAGGCTTGCGGCGTTTTCGGTATGTACGATTTGGACGGCGGCGACGTGGCCCCAACTATTTATTACGGGCTTTACGCTCTGCAACATCGCGGGCAGGAAAGCGCGGGAATTGCCGTAACTGATACTTTCGACGGCAAAGACAGGGTACTTTGTCAAAAAGATTTGGGGCGCGTCAATCAAGTTTTCAAGGAAAGTAATTTAATGACGCTGAAAGGAAATTTGGGCGTCGGGCACGTTCGATATTCAACTGCCGGCGCGTCAAATCGTGAAAATGCACAGCCGCTCGTTTTGGCTTATTTAAAAGGTACGCTGATGCTTGCGCACAATGGAAATTTGGTTAATACGCCGCAACTTAGACGAGAATTGGCTATGAACGGCGCAATTTTTCAAACTACAACCGACACTGAAACTATCGCCTACCACATTGCACGCGAAAGGATTCATTCACGCTCCGTACAAGAGGCAACCGTTAAAGCTTTAAAAAAAGTCAAAGGCTCCTATTCGCTGGTTATTGCAAGCCCGCGCAAATTAATTGGTGCAAGAGATCCTTTCGGTTTTCGCCCGCTTGTTATAGGCAAAATGGATAACGCCTATATTATTACTTCTGAAACTTGCGCCCTTGAAACTATTAACGCTAAATTTGTTCGTGACGTTTTGCCGGGCGAAGTTGTAACGATTTTACCCAACGGCGAAATTAAATCTAATATGGATTTGTCTATTGAAAAAGATAAAACGGCGCGTTGCGTTTTTGAATATATTTATTTTTGCCGCCCTGATACAACTTTTGACGGTATGAGCGTTACAAAGTCCAGAATCATTGCCGGTAAACTTTTGGCGAAAACTCATCCCGTTGACGCAGATTTGGTTGTCGGCGTTCCTGAATCCGGAAATATGGCGGCGGTCGGTTATTCGATGGAGTCGGGGATTCCTTACGGTATTGCTTTTACTAAAAATACTTACGTCGGGCGAACTTTTATCAAGCCGAAACAATCAACGCGCGTGCAAAGTGTCAAAGTTAAATTAAGCGTCCTGCGCGAGGTTGTTGCCGGTAAAAAAATCGTAATGATTGATGATTCAATAGTACGCGGCACAACCAGCAACCAAATTGTAAATATGTTGCGTGACGCGGGCGCGGCTGAAGTTCATATGAGAGTTTCAAGCCCGCCGTTTTACCACCCTTGCTATTTTGGAATTGACATACCCAGCGAAAATCAGTTAATCGCCAATAATCGAACTGTTGAGGAAATTTGCAAAGTTATTGGCGCGGATTCACTTGGATATTTGCCGCTTGAATGTTTAAAAGAAATGGCGGGCGGCTTGCCAATTTGTGATGCGTGTTTCAGTGGAAATTATCCTATCGCTCCGCCGGTTGAAGATATACGCGGCGATTTTGATAAATAAATTTTAAATTTGTTATATCAAAATTTGTAGGAAATTTTTTGAGTCTGTCGAAGTCGGCAGACTTTTTTATTTGAAAAAATCCTTTCAATAAATAAAATTTTTTGTTAAAATAAATCAAACTTTTTGGATTTTTGGGAGGTAAATTTAATGGATTTTTTAACATTGGCGCAGGAAAGATATTCTTGCAGAAAATTAACAGATAAGCCGATTGAACCGGAAAAAATTGAACGTATTTTACAGGCGGCTATTGCGGCACCAACTGCCAAAAACAATCAGCCGTACAAAATTTGGAAAATCACTTCAGCCGAATCAATGGCAAAAGTAAAAAAATCAACCAACTTTACATTTGGCGCGGGAATGGTTTTTGTTGTCGGCGTTTTGAAAAATAAAGCGTTCGTGCGCCCGTTCGACGGCTTAAACTACGCAGATATTGACGGCGCAATAGTTGCAACTCATTTAATGCTTGCCGTAAAAGCTGAAGGGCTCGATACAACTTGGGTAGGATATTTTGACGCGCCCAAACTTAAAGAATTAATCCCCGAAATGCAAGACTACGAATTAATTGCAATTTTCCCCGTCGGTTACGCCGCTGAAGATGCAACGCCCGCCTCTCGCCATACTGAACGCCGCGCAATTTCTGAAGCGGTTGATGAAATTTAAATGTCAAACACTACAAAAAATTTGGGCAATACAGGCGAAAATTTGGCGGCAACTTTTCTTGAAAATCACGGCTATAAAATTCTTGAAAAAAATTTTCGTATTCGCTCGGCTGAAATTGACATAATCGCCGAAAAGGACGGCGTAATTATTTTTGTCGAAGTTAAGACGCGCTCAAATATTAGCAAGGGTACACCGGCGGAGGCTGTAAATATTCGTAAACAGAAAAAAATTATTGAGGCGGCAAGCGTTTTTTTGCAAGATGAAAATTTTTGTGAGTGCGCCTGCCGCTTTGACGTGATAGAAATTTTTGCAGTCGGCAAAGATTTTAAAATTAATCACATTGAAAACGCCTTTGAAGTTGTTTCCGAATACTGAAAAGAAAAATATCTGACTGAAATCCGCCCGCGCTTTGCACGGGTTCGGGTAACGTTGGAGCGTACGAGGTGGCGGAAGCCCCACTTCGAGCGTACAGTAAACTCAGTGCCCTGCGCGGGCACGCGTTTTCTTTGGTACTTTCTTTGAGGCTCGGTCAAAGAAAGTACATTTAAAAAAGAAATTACATTTATAAAATAAAAAATTTTTAATACGCGCCACGCGCCGAAATAACGGCTTTAACTGTTTTAAAAAGATACAGCATATCAATCCAAACAGACCAATTCCGCACGTACCAAACATCCATTTGAACGCGCTCTTCATAGGTAGTATCGCTACGCCCTGAAACTTGCCACATACCGGTAATTCCCGGCAAAACCATAAAATATTCACGAATAAATTTGCCGTACTTTGAAACTTCATCATCAACAATGGGGCGCGGACCGACAAGCGACATATCGCCCTTCAAAACGTTAAAAAGTTGCGGCAATTCGTCAAGTGAATATTTCCTTAAAAACGCTCCCAACTTAGTAACGCGCGGGTCGTCAGTCAACTTAAAAGATTCATTCCATTCTTTTTTGGCGGCGGGATTCTGTTCAAGATATTTTTGCAAGTCGAAATTGGGGCGCATAGTTTGAAACTTGTAACAATAAAAATGTTTACCGGCAACACCAACTCTGCGATGTGCGAAAATTACTTTGCCGCGTTGGTCAAATGCAACGGCAATAATTATCAACAGTACGAACGGCAAAATCAAAGTGCCGCCAACAGCCGTAAAAAAAATATCGAAAACGCGCTTGAAAAATCTGTTGTAGGGATTAGCCAAATTGTTTCTAAGATTCAGCATTAAAATTTTTTCAGTAAATAAAATCGACGGGTTGACGCTGCTCATTGGCGTACCGATTAAATCAGGAATGAAAGAAATATTTTCTACAACGTGCTGAATACTTGAAATTAAATCTTGCAGAATAGTTTTGTTGATACCGGGCGCGGCGATAATAACGGTGTTGACGCTTTTTTTATTTACGATACTTTTTAACGCGGAAAAGCCGCCGAGAATTTTAAATTGTTCAGGTAAAATTTTCGACACGGGGTGATCGTCAACAAAGCCGAGAATGTTATAGCGATAGCCTAAATCTTCACGCCAAAATTTTAAAAGCCGTTCAGCCGTCAATCCCGCGCCTACAACGATAATATCTTCAGTGAAAATATTTTTGAGTTTGAAAAATTTCAGCACGGCGTATCTGAACAGGCAAACATTGGTTAAGACCGTACAAAGTAACAAAAAAATAAAAAGCCGTGAAGCTTGGTTACCGGCTTTAAGAAAGTAAATCAAAATTATTGACGCAATCCAGCCGTAAAACACCGCAAGAAAAATATCTCGCATTGTGTCAACGATAGGTTGCATTTGTCTGTAAGAATGAGAGTGCGATAAAAAAATTATAAACAGGGCAGGTATAAAAATTAAAATATAGGAATAGGAATAAAAATAATAGGCGTTGTTCCAAAAATCCACGCTGTTACGAATGAAGAAAGATACAAATTCGGCGGCAACAATAGCCACATAGTCAAAGGCGATAAAAATTAAAGTTGGAATAAACCTTTTCACTTTTCACTTTCCCCTATTCCTTAGCCTTTAGCCTTTAAAACCTGTTTTCCCTGCCTTTTCTGATACGTGCAATGTTATCTTTGTGCTTGATAATAATGAACGCGGCAGCAACAATGCTGAAGATAACGTAATACTTATGATAACTGAAAGCCATTGCAAGAATAGGCGTCATAAGCGCGGCAGTGATTGAACCGAGTGAAACGTACCTTGTAGCAAAAACAATCGCTCCCCAAACAATAACGATAATTACTGCAACTTTCGGCATTAAAATTGTAATGACGCCTAAAGAAGTTGCAACGCCCTTGCCGCCCTGCATCTTCAAGAAAATGCTGTGCATATGACCGACAATCGCAAAGAAACCGGCAAGAATCATAGTTGAAGGCGTGCCGCAAAAAGTACTTGCAAGGACAACCGCCAATTCGCCTTTAAGGAAGTCCATCAAGAAAACTAACGCGCCGCCTTTTGTGCCAAGTACGCGGTAAGCATTTGTTGCGCCGATATTGCCGCTGCCGTAATGCCTTAAATCCTTATGCCAAATTGCTCTTCCGGCAATTAAACCGCTCGGAATGGAACCGATAAGATAACTTAAAATTAAAATTAAAATTAACGCCAACAATTAAAACACCTCCGAAATTAAAAATCTTTTAAATCAGTAACTGAAAAAGTAAAGTAAGTGTCGGGGTACGGTTCATTTTCAAGCGTGAAGTGCCACCATTCAGTTTCAAGCGGCTTGAATCCGTGCTTAATCATAACGTCGCGCAGATATTGACGATTTTTAATCTGTTGAGCAGTAAGGTTGCCTCTGTAGTCAGGGTGTGAAAGTTCACCGAAATAATCAAAAGTACCGCCCATGTCGACTTCTTTACCGGTTGCCATATCAAACAAAGTTAAATCGACTGTCGAGCCGCGACTGTGCCCTGAAAATTCTGCAATATAGCCTTCGATAAATAATCTGGACTTGTCAACGTTAGGATAGAAATAATATTTCATACGATAATCAGCCAAATCTTTGCCCCAACGTACAAAGTGATCTACTGCAGATTGCGGGCGGTAGGCGTCAAAAATTTTCAAGCGGTAGCCGTGTTGTTTAACTTCGTCAGAAACGTTTTTTAAAGCATTGGCGGCTTCAATCGTCATTAACGCTACAGGTTGATCGTAGCCTTCGATTCTGTCTCCGACAAAATTATAAGTTGAAAAATATCTTATCTCTTGAATAATATCCGGAACAACGTCAGCCAAAACTACAAAGCCGGTTGAATCGTCCGGCGTGGTTGAACGTTGCGCAGATACCGGCGAAATTGCCAGCATTGCCGCAATGAGCAAGCCTGTCATAAATTTAAAAATTTTCTTCATAAAAAAATCACTCCTTAAAAAAATTTACTTAATCCTTAGTCCTTATTCTTCCTCATTGCGTTTGCGAATGACAAATTTTAGCGGCGTTCCTTCAAAGCCGTAAGTGTCGCGCAGTTTATTTTCAATGAATCGCAAGTAAGAAAAATGCATAAGTTCAGGATCGTTGACAAAAATTACAAAACGCGGCGGGCAAATGTCAGCTTGCGTCATAAATAAAATTTTCAGTTGCTTACCTTTTTTAGTTGGCGGCGGGTTTACTGCCGTTGCGTCTCTAATCAATTCATTTAATACGCTTGTTTGAATACGCATTGTTTGTTGTTCGACGACGAATTTTACCAATTCTGTAACTCTATCGACGCGCTGCCCTGTCAACGCGCTTAAATATAAAACCGGCGCGTATTGCAAAAATCCAATTTCGGCGCGTAAATCGTCAGTGAATCTGTTTGTAGATTTATCGTGCTTGTCAGGGAAAATATCCCATTTGTTGACGATTATAACGCAACCTTTGCCGCTATCGTGCGCGTAGCCGGCAATTTTTTTATCTTGCTCGGTAATTCCGGCGGGCGCGTCAATCAACATTAAAACAACGTCCGCCCTGTCAATCGCACGCAATGAACGCATAACGCTGTAATATTCAACGGCATCTTCGACTTTAGATTTTCGGCGCATTCCTGCCGTATCAATCAATGTAAATTTTGTGCCGTCCTTGAAAAAATGTGTGTCAATGGCGTCGCGGGTTGTACCGGCAATATCTGAAACTATAACGCGCTCTTCGCCCAAAAGTTTATTGACAAGTGAAGATTTACCAACATTCGGACGCCCTATCACGGCAATTTTAATTTCGTCTTCGTCAATAACTTCAGAATCATTTGCGGGAAAATTTTTTATGACTTCATCCAATAAATCGCCAAGATTAAGCGCGTTACTTGCCGAAATTGGAATTGGATCGCCGAGTCCCAAATTGTAAAATTCGTAAGAATCAACTTCAAGTTGCGTGCTGTCGATTTTATTTACTGCAACAACAATCGGCTTGGTTGTACCGCGCAAACTTTTTGCAATATCTTCATCTGCAGCGGTTAAACCTGCGCGACCGTCAACCACAAAAATAATAACGTCAGCTTCATCCATAGCAATATTAGCCTGCGCGCGTATTTCGTCAACAATTTTATTGCCGTTGGAATAAATTTCAATCCCGCCGGTGTCAATCAAAGTAAAATCGTGTTCAAGCCAATTTGCATCCATATAAATTCTGTCACGAGTAACGCCGGGCATATCGTCAACAATCGAAACGCGCTTTTTGCCAATTTGATTGAAAAGCGTTGACTTGCCGACATTCGGACGCCCGACAATCGCCACAATAGGTTTACTCATTAAATCACCTCCATTGTAGTGTGGTAGTTGGATAGTGTGGTAGTGTGATAGTGTGGTAGTGGAATAGCTATTACTAGCAAACTGACGCACTATAACACCATCAAACTATTGTGAAATTCGCCGCCGTTGTGAATTGCTTGAAATTTTGCAGGGAAAATTTTTCTCATATCGTCAACAGTTACATCGTCCAAAAAAATTTCAGTGCCGGAACGGAGCGCGGTTGCAGGAATTAAAATTTTATCGCAAGGGCGATTATTTTTTTTGAGAGTGTTGATAATATCGCCGCCGGTTAAAAGCCCTGAAACATTTATTTTACTGCCGAAAAATTCATTGACAACCGGCAAAATTCGCACGTCAAGATTTTCATTGCGGCGCATTTCCTCTTCAGCAAGTTTTTTCAAGACAACTGAAATTGAAGTACCACAAATTACATCTATTTTTAATTCCTTAGCCCTTAGCCCGTAATCCTTATCCCTTAAATAAAATTCTTCGATAAAATTGCGCGTCAAGCCTATACCGTTTTCAATTTGTGGGAAATCGTCATAATAGGCGGCGGGCGGCATTTCCTGCCCTGCAAGAAAATAAAATTCATCGCCCAAATATACAAAAGTTTTGCCGGTTTCTGCGCGAGATTTTTTTTGAAACTTTTCAACCTGCGCGATAACTTTTGCCGCGCCTTCGGAGTCAAATTGCGTTAAGGGAAATTTATCACGGCGATATTTTGTAACTCCGACAGGAACAATCGCCAAACTTTGTGCAAAGGGGCGGCGTTTCATAATTTCAGAAATTGTATAATCCAATTCCGCGCCGTCATTCAAATTGGGGCAAAGTACAACTTGAGTATGATATTCGACACCGCAATTTTGCAACCTGTCAAGGTGCGTTTGAATTTTTCCGGCGGCAGGCGTCCTTAGCATTTTCGCCCTAACTTCAGGATTCATTGAGTGAACCGAAATATACAGCGGCGATAAATGAAAATTTTTGATACGGTTAAAATCTGCGTCGGTTAAATTTGTCAACGTTATAAAATTCCCGTACAAAAACGAAAGGCGGTAGTCATCATCTTTAATATTTAAAGTTTGACGCATATTCGGCGCGATCATATCGACAAAACAAAATACGCAGTGATTTTTACAGCATTTAATTTTGTCAACGGCGGATTCAAATTCTGCGCCAATTTCTTCATCAATATCTTTTTCAAAGGCGATAATTTCCCTTTCGCCGCCGGAATGTTCAACCAAAAGTTCAATTTCTTCATCTGCAAACAAAAAACTAAGTTCAATTAAATCTTTTGGCGTCTGATTGTTAATCTTTAAAATTTTATCGCCGACTTGAAGTTCCAATTCTTCAGCAAGCGAATCTTTGTAAATCTTGGTAATTTTCATAGCTAAAAAATAAACGGCGCAAATTTTTTCTACGCCGTCGTTGTAGTTTTGTAGTGTGATAGTGGTATAGTGTGGTAGTGGTGTAGTAAACACTATCCAACTATCGCACTATCCCACTACCTCACTAGTTTGCGCCGGTTCATCTGACGCCTCAATAACTTCATTAAGCGCGTCAACAAGTGCATCAACGTCAATTCCATGAGCCATTGCGCCTTCTTCGACAGTTTCAAACTGCGCGACGTGGCAACCGAAACAACCCATTCCCGCGTACATAAAAACGCCGATGGTATCAGGATATTTCTGAACAACTTCAATTATATTCATATCTTTAGTAATTTTCATTTTAAAAACCTCCTAAACTGTTGAATTATATCACGTATCGTCAAATCGTCAATGAATTTTGACTGAAAAATTTTTCTTGCGTTTGAAGGAATTTTCTGATATAACTTGAATAAAGAAATTGGAAGGTGAAGGGCGTTGAAGTTTGAACATAAAAGCGTAATGTTGAATGAAGTTATTGACGCTCTTAACATTCAGCCGCACGGAATTTATTTGGATTGTACATTGGGCGGCGGCGGGCATTCTTTGAAAATTGGCGAAAGTTTAGACTCGGACGGATTTTTAATTGGAATTGACAGGGACGAAGACGCAATAAGCGCGGCGCGTGAAAAACTTTCCGGCTTGAGTTGCAAAGTTGAAATTGTTCACGGCAATTTTTCTGAACTTGATAAAATTCTTGACAGTTTAGGCGTTGAGAAAATTGACGGCGCACTTTTCGATTTGGGCGTTTCGTCATATCAAATTGACACTGCCGAACGCGGCTTTTCCTATATGAATGACGCGCCGCTTGATATGAGAATGGACCGCACGAAAAATTTTTCTGCGTTTGACGTTATCAACAATTACGACGAAGATTCTTTAGTAAAAATTTTCAGCGAATACGGCGAAGAAAGATTTTCAAAACGAATTGCAAAAAATATTGTCGGCGCGCGTAAAAATTCTGCGATTGAAACTACCGGCGAACTTGTCAAAATTATTGAAAAATCTGTACCAAAAATTTCTGACGGCGGACATCCCGCCAAAAGAGTTTTTCAAGCCGTGCGAATTGAAGTTAATCACGAATTGGAAATTTTGAACGCGGCGATAATTTCAGCAGTTCGACACTTGAAATTTGGCGGGCGAATTGCTATTATTACTTTCCATTCGCTTGAAGACAGGATTGTAAAAAATACTTTCAAGACACTCGCGCAGGACTGCATTTGCCCAAAAAATTTTCCCGTCTGCGTGTGCAACCACAAAGCCGAAATTAAAATTTTAGGTAAAGCTGCAACTGCTACTGTCGAAGAATTAAATAAAAATTCCCGTGCGAAATCTGCCAAACTTCGTACGGCGGAAAAAATTATTTGAGGGGGACTATTATGACAAGGCGTAACCAACAAAATACCAACGCCGAAATTCAAAATGAAATTCAATCTGCAGAAAATACTTCAAAACTTAGACTTATAAATTACCGCCCAAAACTGAATCATCTTTTACGGTCGCGTTGCCGCGTTGCTTTTATCGTCATTTCACTTTTGGCAATGTTGGTCGTGATTCGCAGCGGTATCAGTGCAAGTCGCGGTTACGCGCTGGTTGCCACGCAAAATCAGGCGCAACAACTCGAACTTGAAAACGAACGCTTAAAAATCGAAATTGCAAAGTTGAAATCGCCGAGCCGCATTAAACAAATTGCGCAGGATGAATTGGGTATGGACGTACCGGAAAAATTGTACTTTGCACATGAAAGATAGACACTAAAAAAACCGTACCGGCAAATGGTACGGTCTTTTTTATAAGGAATTTTTAACTTTTGCCTTCAGCTTTTTGCTCTTATTGTTCTTTAAGGAATTTTTCTGCACCGTCATTCATTTTGATAAAGCCCATACCTGCAAGAGCGGTTTTCTTTTCAATAGATTTTGCCGCAGAGTGAGCCGCTACAAGTTTATCGGTGTGAGTGAAAATTGCCTTTGTTACGTCATAGCCGGTTTTATCGTCCATTTTGTCTGTTGCAACAAGAATAGCCATTACGCTGACAGTTGCAATTTCGCCTTCAAATCCTTGATAAACGCCGCCGGGAATAACTGTCCTTGTGTAGAAAGGATAATCGATTGTAAGCGCGGTAATTTTGTCTTCATCAAGCGGAAGGAGGCGAATTTTTTTCTGTGAAGCAACGTCTTGAATTGAGGCAGTAGGATAACCTGCAGTTACGCAAGCAACATCAACCGTGCCGTCTTTAAGGGCGTTTGCGCCTTCAGCAAATGATAAAAATTGCTCTTCAATATCGTCATAAGTTATACCGTAAGCTTGAAGAATTTGGCGAACGTTAGCTTCAACGCCGGAGCCTGCTGCGCCAACTGCAACTCTTTTACCCTTTAAATCTGCAACTGACATAATACCTGAATCAACTGTTGTTACAAATTGGCAAGTTTCAGGATAAAGTGAGGCAATACCGCGCAGGTTTTCAACTTTTTTATCGAACATATTTGTACCGTTGACAGCGTAATAGGTTATGTCATTTTGAACAATCGCCATTTCAACTTGTCCATCCATCAACATATTGATATTTGCAACGGATGCGCCGGTACTTTGTGCGGCGGCGTTGACGCCTTGAACTTCTTTGTTAATAACTTCAGCAAGTGCTCCGCCTATCGGATAATAAGTCCCCGCCGTGCCGCCGGTTGCAATGTTCAAAAAGTTTTCGCTCTGGTCGCTGCCGGTGCCGCAACCTGCAACGCCTATAGCCATTGCCAAAGCAAGCCCCGCCGTCAGTACACGTTTAAAAATTTTTGGTAACTTCATTAATAACACTCCTTAAAAAATTTTTTTTAAATTCCTGCGCAAATTATACCATATTTTTCACATTTGCAACATAAATTTTTTTAATTTTCAAAGAGATTGACTCATAAAAAAATAGCCGACTCTTTCAAGCGGCTAAAACTTTTTTGTAGTTTAAAAATTAATCTTCAAAGTCATTAATTCCGGCGTCAAAAACCGTTGTCAAATTTTCGCTCAACATTGTTTTCAAATTTAATTTTTCTTTGAGTGAAAGTTTTTTCGGCTCTTTGGCGTAAATCGGCAAACGCTTATTGATAAATTGCGTGTCAATGTTGCCGGTGCGAAAATAAGTATCTGCCAAAATTTTTTGATGGAGCGAAATTGTAGTTTTCAAATCTTCGCCCTCAATAATAAATTCGTTTAAGGCGCGTTGCATAATTTTAATAGCGTCGCCGCGCGTCCTGCCGTGTACGATAACTTTTGCAATTAAAGAATCATAATAAGGCTCAATCGCAAGCCCTGCCGCTACGCCGCTGTCAAATCTTACACGCGGACCGGACGGCTCGTGCATAAAAGTAATTTTGCCGGGCGCGGGCATAAAATTATTGTCAGGGTCTTCAGCGTTAATTCTGCATTCTATGGCGTGCCCTCTGAATTTAACGTCTTTCTGCGAAAAGTCTAACGGCTCACCGGCGGCAATTTTTATTTGCGTACGCACTAAATCAATTCCGGTTATCGCCTCTGTAATACCGTGTTCAACCTGTACGCGCGGGTTAATTTCCATAAAATAAAATTCGTGCGTTGCAAGGTCTAATAAAAATTCAACCGTACCAATGCTGGAATAGTGAACGCTTTTAGCCGCCGCCACTGCCAATTTACCGACGCGCTCGCGCATTTCTTCACTCAAGGCGATTGACGGCGATTCTTCCAAAAGTTTTTGGTTGCGGCGTTGAATTGAACATTCGCGTTCGCCCAAATGAATTACCTCACCGAAATTGTCAGCCACAATTTGTACTTCGATATGGCGGGAATTTTCGATATAATGTTCAAAGTAATAGCGAATTTTTTTCACATCTATAACGTTCAAAACTTTTTGGAGTTCCTCTTCATCGTGAACAATAAACATACCCTTGCCGCCGCCGCCTGAAACAGGTTTTAAAATCGCAGGATAACCGACAAATTTTGCCAATTCCAACGCAATATTGTTGTTGTAAATCGGCGGGCTGCCTTTTGCCATTGGAATACCTGAAGGCTCAACGGCATCACGTGCGGCGTCTTTATCGCCGACAAGTTTAATTGTTTCCGGCAAAGGTCCAATCCACGTTAAACCGGCGTTGACTACCATTTCAGCAAAAGCTGTATCTTCAGAAAGAAAACCGTAGCCGGGATGAACTGCATCTGCCTTAGATTCACGGGCGGCGCGAATCAGGGCGTCTTTGTTCAGGTAACTTTCCATTGCGTCAGCCGGTCCAATGTGGCAACGAATATCTGCCATTTGAGTATGAAGGGCGTTTTTGTCCGCGTCAGAATAAACTGCAACCGTTTCAATTCCCAATTCTTGACAAGCACGAATGACACGTACTGCAATTTCGCCGCGATTCGCTATCAAAACTCTTTTGAACATATTGTACACCTCCAAATCTTTTTCTAATTTTATCAGAAAGGCGCAATTCTTTTCAACAAAATTTATTTAAATTTGCGGCGTCGTATGTTAAAATTTCGGCTGTAAAATTTTGGGAGGTTTTTTTATGAATAATTGGAATGACGGCTATTTTACTGAATCAACTTATACTTACGGCTACTACAGAGAATTGAATCCGGTTTATTTACGTTTTTGTTTACTTGTAAACGGCGTTGATACTACCCCCCCCCATTTTTCCGGTGAAGAAAGCCACTGTGAACTTGGTTTTGGACAGGGCGTCACCGTAAACATTCACGCCGCCGCAAATGCAGGAAATTATTTCGGCACAGATTTTAACCCTGCACACTCGGCGCACGCAAATAAACTTTGTCAAGCGTCCGGTTGTGGCGCAAAACTTTTTGATGACAGTTTTGAGGAAATGCTTAATCGCGCAGATTTACCGAAATTTGATTCAATCAGCTTGCATGGTATTTGGTCTTGGATTAGCCCTGAAAATCAGAAACACATTGTAGAATTTGCGCGGAAATTTTTGAAGCCGGGCGGAATTTTATACAACAGTTATAATTGTTATCCCGGCTGGTCGCCCGCCGCGCCAATGCGTGAACTTTTCATTTTGTACGACAATTACTCTCAACATAGCGGCAAAACTTTTAACCGCGTTGAAGAGGCTTTAAAATTTACAGAAAAAATTATTTCAAAGGCAGGTTATTTTCAGCGCGTCCCCGACGTTAAACAAATTTTTGAAAATACGAAGAAACATAACCACGACTATTTGGCGCACGAATATTTTAACCGCGATTGGATTTGTATGTACTTCAATGAAGTTGCTGAAATGTTTCAGGCGGCGAAAGTCGATTTTGCTTGTACTGCCGAATTGATTGAGAAATTAGAAAAATATATTTTGCCTGCAGATTGTATTGAATTTTTAAATACGTTTGAAAATCCAATTATGCGTGAACAAGTCAAGGATTATTTTTTGAATCGCCAATTCAGAAAAGATATTTCGGTTCGCGGCGCAGTAAAAATTTCGCCTCTTGTCAAAATGAAACGTATCATTGAGACAAATTACGTTGCCAATGATATAAATCCTCTGCCGGAAAAATTTAACGTCGGACGCACTCAAATGAGCTTGAATGAAAAACACCGTGAAAAAATTTTTGAATACCTCGCGGCTGAAAATTTCCGCCCCAAAAATTTTCAAGCATTCAATAAAAATAATCCTGATATTACGGCAGCTAATCTTGAAGAAATTTTGATAGTGCTTGTTAATACCGGCAAAATTTCGCCCTGCCAAAATGAAGACGCCGTTCAAAAAGTTGAAAAGCATTGCCACTCTTTAAATAAATACATTTGCGAACGCGCCAAATATTCTGATGAAGTTCAATTTTTGGCAAGCCCCGTAACCGGCGGCGGCGTTGCACTCAACAGGTTTGAAAGGATTTTTGCGGCGGCAATTTTTGACGGCTTGAATACGGCTGACGAAATTGCAAATTACGCTTGGAATGTTTTTTCAAGTGCGGGACAAGTTTTGGTTATTCAGGGTAAACCGCTTCAAACTGCCGAAGAAAATATTTCTGAATTTACTAAAGGTGCCAAAACTTTTATTGAAAATCGTTTGCCCGCCTTAAAAACTTTAAAAATTGTATAAAAAAAGACTAAGGAAAAATCCCCAGCCCCTAAATTAATTCGGATCAAATTTGCGCTCGACAGTTTCCAAAATTTCGTCGCGGCGCGTTTTTGATTGTATAAAATAATCGTGTATGAATTGTCTGTCTTGATTGTCAACGGCTTTTATAACTTCATCAAGAATTTTTTGCAACTCGCGCAGATTAGCAGAAATTTCTTTGCCGTTCGTCATACAAATATCAGCCCACATATCAGCGTTTGAACTTGCAATTCGCGTTGTATCCTTGAAGCCGCCGCCAATAAGTTTTAAGCAAGATTCTAAGTCGTCGCCTGCGCGATTGAGCAAAATAACAAGAGCCGCCGCCGCCAAATGTGGAATGTGACTTATAATCGCCGCGCAACGGTCGTGCTTTTCAATGTCAAGTTCGATAAAATTTGCATCAGTCAGGCGCAGAATTTGCATTAATTTTTCTTTAGCCTCGACGGGCGCGCCGGTATTTTCAACGATAACGTAAGCTTTATTTTTGAAAAGGTCTGCCTTAGCCGCCGCCACGCCGGATTTTTCACGCCCTGTCATTGGGTGCCCGGCAATGTAATAAATATTTTCCGGCAGAATTTTTTTGAGTTCCTGCCAAATATATTTTTTGGTACTGCCCGCGTCAGTGAGAATTGCGCCGCTTTTCACGTAGGGCAGAATTTTTTTTACCATTGGAACAATTTGCAAAACAGGCGGGCTTAAGTAAATAATATCTGCGTCGTTTACAACTTTTTCAATGTCAGCAGAGGCAAAATCTACCGCGCCTAAATTTTTTGCAAGTTGCATAGATTTTTCACTTCGACAAAGACCGGTAATAAAAATTTCGTTGCCGAGTTTTTCTTTCAAACACAATCCCAAAGAGCCGCCAATTAATCCAACACCAATTATCGCAAGTTTAATCATAAATTTTCAATCACCCGCCCTATACAGAAAAATTTTTGCGCAGATTTTTACTACACCACTACCACACTATCACACTACCAAACTACTAAATCGTTTTACCGACAGCCTTTGCAATTTCGCCCAAATTTGCCATTAACTTTTGAAAATCGTCCGGCGTCAATGACTGGTTGCCGTCTGAAAGTGCAATTTCGGGGTGCGGGTGAACTTCAATCATTAAAGCATCTGCGCCCGCCGCTATTGCCGCGCGAGCCATTGGAGCAACCATCGGGCGGCGTCCGGTGCCGTGTGAAGGATCTACAACTATTGGCAAATGTGAAAGTTCCTTGACTGCCGCAACCGCGCTTAAATCCAGCGTGTTTCTTGTGAAAGTTTCATAAGTGCGAATTCCGCGTTCGCAGAACATAACATTTTCGTTGCCGCCCGTCATAATGTATTCAGCCGCGTTAAGCCATTCTGAAATTGTTGCAGAAAGTCCGCGCTTTAACATAATCGGTTTTGTACTTTTGCCGAGTGCTTTTAACATTTGAAAGTTTTGCATATTGCGCGCGCCGACCTGTAAAATATCTGCGTAATTTTCCATAAGCTGAATATCTTCACGGTCTACAACTTCAGTAACAACTTTCATATCAAATTCGTCAGCAACTTGCCGCAAAAGTTTTAAGCCTTCCTCGCCCAATCCTTGAAAATCGTAGGGGGAAGTACGGGGCTTGTACGCGCCGCCGCGCAAAATTTTAGCTCCGGCTTTTTTTACTGCAGACGCCGCCTCGCGCAGTTGTTCAAGATTTTCTACCGCGCAAGGTCCCGCCATTACGATAATTTCTTTGCCGCCAATTTGCACGCCGTCAACGTCAATAATTGTATCTTGCGGATGAAAATCACGGCTTACAAGTTTATACTTTTCGGTGATTCGGACGGTTTTTTCTACGCCCGCCATCATTTCCATTTCAAGATTGGCAATAATTTTTTTATCGCCGATAACTCCGACAATCGTGCGTTCATCGCCCGTTGAAAGGTGCGTGCGCAGATTCATGGACTCCAATTTTTTTACCACGTTTTGAAGATTTTCTTTCGTGGCGTTGGGGGACATTACAACTATCATACTGTTAAAAACTTCCTTTCATTTTTTTATAAAATCAATTAAAGCATCGACAGCTTCAGCTGAATCAACGCCTTTTGCAGTTA
>CALDHY010000029.1 GCA_937901445.1 uncultured Selenomonadales bacterium | reverse complement strand
TTTTTAATATAAAAGTACCAAAAACCGCCGAAAATGCAAGCCAGCCCTATTCAGGCGCGCGTAGCGGCTTAATTAATTCCTTACGACATAAACACGGAACTTTCAATCAAGCCGTTTTCAGTCATTAACTTTTTGCCAAAAAATTCTTTGCCGTATTCGTCAACCGTAAAGCCGACAGATTTTAGCCGCTACAATTCGATTTAAGCGATTTAAATGTTTTTTAATATAAAAGTACCAAAAACCGCCGAAAATGCAAGCCAGCCCTATTCAGGAGCGCGTAGCGGCTTAATTAATTCCTTACGACATAAACAACAGAACTTTCAATTAAGCCGTTTTCAGTCATTAACTTTTCGCCAAAAAATTCTTTGCCGTATTCTTCAACCGTAAAACCGACAGATTTAAGCCGCTGTAAAAATCCTGCCTTTGAATAAGCCCTAACGTGATCATCTTGCCCAAAACGCCGCCATCGCTCCGCAATATCTGTACAAGTTGTATCTTCGTCAATTTCAGTTTTGGTTAAGTCAAGCGGTACAACCACAATACCGCAGCCGCCCTTTGCCAAAATTCGCTTAAGTTCCCGCATTGCCTTAATATCGTCTGCAACGTGTTCGAGTACGTGAGAGCAAATGAAAAAGTCTATACTGCCGCTTGAAATTTCTTTCATATCCGTAATATCAAGTTTGTAATCTGCCGGTGCAAATAAATCTGCAGTTTTATAATCTGCAAGCGGGAAATTTTTTTTGACAAAATCGCTAAGGCAAGCGCGCGGCGCAATGTCAAGGATACGAATTTTTTTATTGGCGTCGAGAATTTTTTTCATAACGAGGGCATAGGCGCGCTCCCTGTCAGCACTGCCGCAAATTGGACAGGTATACTCGCGCAGGCTTAACATTTCAAAGCGATTTTCAAACTTAAAATCATAGCCGCGCAAAATGTTTAAAAATCCTTCATCAAGCGGCAAATAGTTTAAAATTTCGTTGCCGCAACAGGCACAAATTTTTTCATTGGCTTTTCTGTCAAGATTAAATTTTGTGGCGGCGGCTATTGGTGAAGTTACGGAATTTAGCGGACAGCAAACTTGACAGCCGCGAAAATCATCGCGCAGGATTCTATAACGCGCGGACGCATATTCAAACGAATTTAAAATTTCGTCCCAATTAACTTTGCCTTTGTGAATGAAATTTTTTATGTTCAAAGTCGGCTCATAAAAGCAACAGAAATTTATATTGCCGTTCGGTACAACGTCAACGCCGTCCCACGGCGCGGAGCAAATATCCCTGTCAGCATTTTGTTTCAAGTGCAAAGTAGGCGTGAAGTCGTTGACAAAATCCAGCTCTGCTTTACCGGCGGCGCGTCGAATTTCATTGCGCTTTTCAAATTCCTTGACTATCGAACGATCTTTAGCCAATTCCAAAAATTTTGCATATTTTTTATTTAGTACGTCAAGCGGCGTTGCCTCAACTTCCTGCTGTACAATCGCCGCCTCTTTCGTCGGTATCCACAATCTGAAATAAATTAAAAACTTATCGGCAAGGACGCGCTCCAATTCCATTAAAGTTTTCAGCGCGGGGCGGCTTGTTGCAGGATTTGAAAAATATTCGCTCGTCATATCGTTTTCTGTATAATCGAAAAAAAACATCATAAACGGCGCGCGCAGTCTTAACGCCAATTCAACAAAATTTGCAACGTCATTGTAATTATCCTTGTTGATAACCATTGAAAGGTCCGGCGCAAAATTAATTCTGCCCGCCGCCTCAAGTTTTGAAATGTAGCTTTTTATATTGCGCAGAATCAAGGCGTACATTTTACGCGCGGTGTTTTCGTCGCCTTTATCCCAACAACTTTTTGCAAAAACTTCAGCGTTGGAGGCGTTCAGTGAAAAGTGCGTATGAAACAGATTTTCGCACGCCAAATCTTGAAATTTTTCATTAAAAGCAATTCCGTTCGATTCAGTCATAATCGTAACGCGCGGGTAATTTTCGCTCAAAAATTTCATAAAGCGGTAACTTTCTTTTGCAAAAAAAGCGTCGCCGCCGGTTATCAGAATGACAGCGGGGGAACTGTACAAAGGCGCGCAAATTTCGTACAGCCAATTTGAATCCATAGCGTGATTGACTTCCTCGCCAAAACCCAGCCGAACACCGCAATAACGGCATTTTGCATTACAGGCGTTGGTAATTCGCACGCGCAAAAGTCCGCCCCTGAATTCACTTTTACAATCGGGATGACGCGCAAAAATTTTTGGCATAACGGCTTGAATTTCTGCGCGATAACGCCCTTCTTTGACGCCGTACTTTTCAAAGTGTAACAGCGGATTCATACCGGCGGCGGCAACGTCAGGATTTTTCTTTAAATAATCTGCAGTTGAAAAAAAGGCGGAAGGATTTTTACCTTCACGCCAACCGGTTTTCAAATAATGCTCTGCCGCGTCCAGATATTCGCCGTAACCGTAAGTTTTGCAATACCACGCCGCGTCAAACAGCAACGAATTTTCTATAAAATTTTTATCTTCCATAACCTTCCCCCTAACATTTTAAGGGTTAAGGAAAAATCCCTAGCCCTTAGCCCCTAATCCTTAGCCCCTAATTTAGTAATTTCCATATCGTTGTGCCAATGAACGTAGCCGCCCGGCAACGACAAAAATTTATTGGGGCTGATAACTTTGAACTGCAACGCACAAGGTACAAAATCGCACAAATCCGGCGAATCTAAACTTTCTTCAACCGGCGTTGAAATTGAACACGCAAAATTATAAATTTCCTGCCGCAACTCCATTTTAAATTGCCAATCTACAACGTAAATTTCGCCGCGTTTTGCGTCAAAAATTGCCTTAACGTCACTGAATCTTGAATCATTGTAAACCAAATCGACGCCGTTTAAATTGCGAATATGATAACCCATCGCCAAACATTCAATATCTTCGTTGAACTTTATGAACGTGCGCAGAATAACTTCTTGACCGAAAATCACTTCAAAAATTGGCTCGCCGTCCAAATCCAAAAGTTGTACATTCTCAAAACTTGCCCGCCCGTTTTGCAGGCGTTGATAGGCGGCGTTATTTTTAAAAATTTCTTGATTGATTTTTATACTTTCGGCAGTAACAGGCAGATTAATTTTGCCGTCAGCAGATTTTTTACTTGCGCGGCGTAATTCGTTAGAAACTCTTTGCCCCGCGTCAGTTTGCCCGCTTGTAAGGTCGTGGCGCATTTTTAAAATAGAATCACGGTAAATTTCGACAACGTCATTTGCGGGCGCGTCCATTAAAAGTTTGCCGGATTCAATCAGAAAAGCGCGTTGACACAAATTTTTTACTGCAAATGTATCGTGGCTTACAAATAAAACCGTAACGCCGCTTTCAATCATCGTACGCATTTTATCCATACACTTACTTTGAAAAAAAGCATCGCCTACACTCAACGCCTCATCAATTATCAAAATATCCGGCTCGACAAAGGCATTTACCGCAAAGGCAAGCCGCGCAAACATTCCGCTTGAATAAGTTTTAACCGGCTGGTTGATAAATTCGCCAATATCCGCAAATGAAATTATATCGTCAACTTTTGCATTCATTTCTTCGCGCGTCCGCCCCATTAAAAGCCCGCTCATATAAATATTTTCAGTTCCCGTCATTTCAGGATTAAAACCCGCGCCGAGTTCAAGCAAGGAAGCTATTTTTCCCTTAACTTCCAAAATCCCGCTTGAAGGCGTCAAAACGCCGGTAATAAGTTTTAACAGTGTAGATTTACCCGCGCCGTTTTTACCAATAAGCCCGACGTTTTCGCCGCGCCGAATTTCAAAAGAAACGTCGCGCAGTGCAAAAAAATCTTTACTGTATCGTTTGTGAAAGGGATTCAACGCCTCTTTTACTCTGTCAATATTTTTTTCGTAAATTTTATAAGCCTTCGATAAATTTTCAGCCTTAATTACAACGTCACTCATAAAATTAACCTCACAAAACGTCGGCAAAGTGCGGGCGCAATTTCTTAAAACAGACCGCCCCTACAAACATTACAAAAAAAGTTACCGCCCAAAAATACGCCGTCAAATGCAAATGCTCCCAAAACCATTCGTGATAAATGAAACTTTGCCTGTAGCCTTCAATAAAATAATACGCCGGATTTAATTTAAAAAAAATTGCATACTTTGCCGGAAGAATTTTTAAGCTCCAAAATATTGGCGTTGCCCAAAATCCAAATTGTATCATCATTGCCACGAATTGCCCCACGTCGCGCAGAAATACAGTTAGCGAACTTGTCAACCAAGATATTCCCAGCGATAGGCAAAACATCGCAAAAAAATAATACAGTATCTGCAAATTGTAGATTGAAACAGAATAGCCGTAAGCCGCAAACATTAAAAACAGCACCGCTACAAAAAATATATGCACGATTAACGCCGAAACAATTTTTACTATTGGCAACAGTTCAACTCTAAAGACAATTTTTTTGACAAGATAACTGCTTTCTAAAATTGAAGTTGCCGAACTTTGAATTGATTCACTGAAAAAAAACCAAGGGAACATTCCGCAAACTAACCACAAAATGAACGGGAAATTGTCAACCGGCATTGCCTTAAATCCAATTTGAAACACGAACCAAAATATTAAAATCGTGATAGTCGGTTGAATGAACGCCCATAAAATTCCCAAGTACGAGCCCAAATATCGCTGTCGAAAATCCCGCTTTGTCATTTGCCACAATAATTTTCTGTTTTGGAGTATGGCGGCAACCAACGCTTTAAGCGCGTTAAAATATCTCAACAAAAAAACCTCCGCTTATTGCGCGCTTCTTCTCTTTGAAATTTTGCCGGGTACACCTTGAACAAAACTGTTATCTTCAACGTCTTCAGTAGTTACACTGCCCAGCGAAAGGATAACGCGGTTGCCGAGTTTAACTTTTGGACCGGTTGCAGTCTGCATGGCAAAATAGCATTCTTCGCCCGTTTGAGTTGCGCCGCCCAGTACACAAAATGAACAAACTTCAGAAAAATTTCCCAAAATTGAATCGTGCCCGACAATTGCATGCAGATTCATCAAGCAGAAATCGCCAATCTTAGCATTTGCGCCGATATGTGAAAAAGGAAAAACAATGACGCCGCGCCCAATTTGCGCCGTCCTGTCAACTTTCGCCAAATTTGAAATAAGCGTCAAAAATTCGCCGCCGCGCGCCAAAATACTTTCAGCAATTCTGCGCCGCCCTGCAACGTCACCAATAGCCAAAATAAATCTGTCATTCGGCTGTACTTCATAATCTTTGATAGTTCCCAAAAGTGGCGGGTAGCCTTCAAAGCCGTCAAGAATATCAAGTATATCAGACAAAAAACCTTTGACGCGGTATTCAGAATTATTCTTGTAAGTGTCTTGAACAACTTCGTAAGTTTCGCGTCCCATTCCGCCCGCGCCCAAAATTACTATATCGTACATTTTTTCAACTCCAAAAATTTTTATGCATTGAACATTTTTTTATTATAAAACGCGGCAGAAATTTTTCAAGCCGTCCCAATCCGTAACCTAAAAATTTCATAATATCCCTAAAAAAAGCCCCAAAAAATTCACTCGGATTATTTTTCCAGAGCGCGGAATATTTTTCATAGACAAACTTTTTACCGACACGCCCCGCGCCTCCGAAATTTTTTCTAATCCAACTTTCTCGATTGTGAAAAACTCCAATATCAAAGTAGCGTTTAAATTCTTGTGCCGCCGTGTAATTGTGCGAATGGTAAACCTGCGCGAGTGCATTATAAAAAGTTTTGTAGCCGTTCATTAGCATTTTGGCGGCAACGTACATATCCTCACACAAGATAACATTTTTTGGAAAGCCGCCGATTTTTTGCAAAGTTTCAACGCGGTAAGCCGCAAAAGAATTTGACGCCATAGCCGCCTTCATACCAAAAATTTTTCTGCTGTCGAAGTCGCGCAGTTGACTTTCAGCCGGATAATTGAACGCGCGCAGAATTTGCGCCTCAAGCGTGGCGTCGGAATGTGGAAGTTGCCGCCCGTAACTTAAACCAACCTTTGAATCTAAGTTGAAAATTTCGACCAAGCTTGCAAGCGTTGTTTCATCTTTCAAAAAAATATCTTGAGTCAAAAAAATTATCACGTCAAGCGGCAGAAGTTTTTCTAATGCTAATTGCCGCGTTGCTCCGTGATTAAAATTTTTTCGTGATATTTTTAAAACGTCGAAGCCGAATTTTTTTGCAAGTTCCGGCGTGCCGTCGGTTGATTCTGAATCGACGATTAATTTTTTTGTTTGAAGAGTTTGGGCGTTAATTTGTTCAAGTAGTTTTTGAAAACTTGCGCCCGCGTTCAAAGTTGGAATGACTAAGCCGCAGTTCAATTTTTAAACTCCGCATGAATTTCAAGCGCACGTTTAACCGCGTCGTCCATATCAAAGTAGCGATATTCGGCAAGCCTGCCGACCGCCTTAATTTGCGGGCAATTTTTCAGTTCATCAAGATATTTTGTGTACGCAGTTTTTGCCGCGTCAGTGAAAACGGGATAATACGGCTCATTTTTTCCAACGTAATAATTTTGCGGGTATTCTTTTAAAATCGTCGTTCGCGCAGATTTAGCGGGGTGAATGTGCTTAAATTCGGTAATGCGCGTAAATTCATAGTTATTAGGATAGTTGACAGTAGCCGCCGTTTGAAAATTTTCAACGTCAAGCATTTCAAATTTCATATTGACGCTGCGATATTCCAACGCGCCGAATTTATAATTGAAAAGTTCGTCAAGCATACCGGTATAAAAAATTTTGCCGTTAAATTCGCTGTCAAAAAGATAAATTTTGCCGTCGCGCAGAGTTGCAACTTCGCTAAAATTCGTGTTTAACATCAGCTTAATATTTTTGTGCGTCAACATTTTCTGAATCATCGCAGTATAACCGTTTTTCGGCACGGCTTGAAATCTGTCAGAAAAATATCTGTCATCACGGCTGATTGAAATTGGAACGCGGGCAGTTACCGCGCCGTCAATTTTATCCGGCGTCAAGTTCCATTGCTTTTCGGTATAGTGCAAGAAAATTTTTTCGTAGACAAAATCAGCCAAAAATTGTAAATCTGCGTCATTGGCATTTTTCAATTCAAGGATTGGAATTTTTTTGCCGTATTCAAAATTATTCAGCAAGGAAATTTCAAGGCGCGCCGCCAAATTTTGCGGAAAAACTTTATACAGCGTATTCAAATTAAATGGAATTGGTACGGGTTGCCCGTCAATCATCGCCAAAACTTTATGTTGGTAAATTTGCCATTCAGTGAATTTTGAAAGATACTGCCAAATTTCCGCGTCGTCCGTATGGAATAAATGCGGTCCGTACTTGTGAATTAAAATTCCGTTGCTGTCAATTTTATCGTAGCAGTTGCCGCCGATATGTTGCCGCCGTTCAATCAGCAAAACTTTTTTATCTTGTGCGAAACGTTCAGCCAATACCGCGCCGGAAATTCCCGCGCCTACAATCATAACATCAAACATTTTTATAACTCCTGCAAGTTTTAAAATCCCTAGTCCCTAGTCCTTAATCCTTAGCCCCTATTCCCTAATAACGCCTTTGCTGCAATATCTTTCCGGTAGTGCATATTTTCAAAATGGATAACGTCAACGCACTTGTAAACTTTTTCAATCGCCGCCGAAATATTTTCAGCTGTAACAGTAACGCCCAAAACGCGCCCGCCGCTTGTTAAAATTTTGCCGTCAACTTCAGCCGTGCCCGCATGGAAAATCAACGCGCCTAAACTCTTTGCCTTTGTTAAGCCGTCTATTGGCAGATTTTTTTTGTAAGACTTGGGATAACCGCCGCTTGCCAAAACTACGCAAACAGCAGTTTCATTTTTCCAAGAAATTTTTTTGTCTGCCAAATTGCCCGTCGCGCAGGCTTCCATAATTTCAAGCAAATCACTTTCAAGGAGCGGCAAAACTGCTTGAGTTTCCGGGTCGCCGAAACGTGCATTGAACTCAACAACTTTTGGCGCGCCGTCAACAATCATCAATCCCGCGTAAAGGCAGCCTTTGTAAACAATTCCTTCAGCATTCAACGCGGCGATAACCGGTTTTAAAATTTTTTCTTCAGCAAGTTTAGCAACTTCATCCGTTACAACGGGCGCGGGCGCGTACGCTCCCATTCCGCCGGTATTTACGCCTTTATCGCCGTCATTCAAGCGTTTATGATCCTGCGCCGCTGTCATTGGAATAATCGCCTTGCCGTCAGTAAAAGCAAGAATTGACGCCTCTTCGCCGTCCATAAATTCTTCGACAACAATTTTACTGCCTGCCGCACCAAAATTTTTCATTTCTTCAACCGCGTTTATAGCCTCGTCTAAATCCTGCGCAACGATAACGCCCTTACCTGCCGCCAAGCCGTCAGCTTTAATGACGATAGGCGCGCCTTCACTGCGAATATAATTTTTTGCGGCGTCGGGTTTGTCAAAGACTTCAAACTTTGCAGTTGGTATGTTGTACTTTTTCATTAAGTTTTTGGCGAAAATTTTGGAGCCTTCAATTTGCGCGGCGTCTTTCTTGCAACCGAAAGATTTAATTCCTGCAACTTCCAGCGCGTCAACCACGCCGTTTACAAGCGGAGCTTCCGGACCAACTACAACCAAATCTATATTTTTTTCCTGCGCAAATTTGACAATCGCCGCGTTATCGTCAATCGAAATATCTTTGATACATTCGGCGTATTCAGAAATTCCGGGATTGCCGGGTATTGCGTAAAAATTTTTCAGCAACGGACTTTGTGCAATTTTCCACGCCAGCGCATGTTCCCTGCCGCCGCTGCCAATAAGCAAAACATTCATTCAATCACCTGTTAAATAATTAAAAATAAAATCTACTCTGTACAATTCCGGCTGATTTTCGACAGCTTTTTTTATAACGGCGTCGGCGATTTCTTTTTCAAAATGGTAAAGATAACCTTGACATACCGTGCCGTTTTTGTTGAAAGCACTGAATTTACTTGCCTTGTACTTCATTATTGTTGAGTGAAAAAGCGCAATCGGTATAGGATTTTTAAATTCCACGTAATGACATTTCGCAATATAACCTTCAGAATACCATTGTTCAGCAGAAAGTTCTTCCGGAATTGTAGCTTTGATATAAGCTTTTCCCTTGAGTATAGGTTCCACTTGGCTAATCGCTACAAAATTTTTATTCAGATAGTGAAAAACAATATCGCCAATTTCAAAATGTGTAATATTGTCATAATAAAATCTTTGTACTGCTGATGCTTTTATTTTACTTGGAGACCAAATATAACCGCCGTTTTTTTGTATTTCGTAGGTTATGCCTTGAGTTATAAAAAAAGTGGACTGCATTTTTTGCCTTTCATAAAATTAACTATCCAAAAAAGCCGTCAAATAATCCAACTGCCGCAAAGTTGGTTGTTGATGAAACATTTCCTCAATTATTGAATCGGCAATTTCCGGCTCCAGAATGTAACAGTAACCGGCGTTAAGGTCGCCGTTTTTGTCAAAGGCACTGTGTTTATCGCGCTTGTATTTAAGAATAACGTCGCGTAAAAGTCCCAGCGGCAAATAGTCTTTCAATTCAACGTATTCGCACTTGACAAGCCAGCCGTCCACTTCTTGACGATTGGCAGTAAAATTTTCAGGCATCGGCGCGGTTGAATGTCCTTGCCAGCCTTCTTCAGTAAGTTGCGCCATTGCTTCGCTTACGGCTACAACATTTCCCTGCAGGCAGTGAATCAGAATATCGCCGGCGTCAATCTGCTTTAAAGTTTCCCAATAAAACATTGGCGGCTTATCGTTTTTTGCTTTTTGCGGTGCCCAAATGAAGCCTCCCTCTTTTTCAATTTCGTAATTTGCGCCCTGTAATACTAAAAAAACTTTGACAGGCGAACTCATTTGTTTTCAACTCCTCGAAAGATAATCTGCTATCATAGTATCATAATCTGCGGTATGTGCAAAGGCTTCAGCCGCTAATTTTTTGCGCGTTTCGTAGCTTACTTCGCCGGTTTCAGTTATCATTTTTGCAATTTCGTCATAAGAATCAGGATTGGTAACAACCGTAACGAATTTAAAATTTTTGGCGGCAGCGCGTATCATTGCCGGTCCGCCAATATCGATATTTTCAATGGCTTCTTCAAGTGTGGCGTTCGGTTTTTGAATAGTTTTTTTGAAGGGGTACAAATTCACTGCAACCAAATCTATTGGCAGAATACCGTTTTCTTGCATTTGCTGAACGTGTTCGGGATTATCACGCACTGCCAAAATCCCGCCGTGAATTTTCGGATTTAAAGTTTTTACGCGCCCGTTCATAATTTCCGGAAAACCCGTAACGTCGCTTACATAAGTAACGGGGACGCCAGCCGCACGAATTGCCTTCATTGTACCGCCGGTTGAAATAATCTCGACGCCCGCCTTACTTAATTTTTTTGCAAAGTCAACCGCGCCTATTTTGTTTGAAACGCTGATTATTGCGCGTTTAATTTTCAGTTCCATTTTTTTTACTCCTTTCAAATTTTGTATATTTTTTAAATATACTTTCTTTTTATAAAGAAAGTATCAAAGAAAATCTTTCGCCCGCACATGCGCTTTGCGTTTCTATACGCTCAAACTATATTAAACGTCCGCGTTTTACATTTCTGTACGCTCTAAGAAATAGGCGCGTCTGCGCGGTTGCGGGCGGCAAATTCGGTTAAAAATTTTTTTAACGTTCAACTTTTCTAATAAATTTTGCCGGAATACCGCCGACAATAGTATAAGGTTCAACATCCTTTGTAACGACCGCACCCGCCGCAACAACTGCCCATTCGCCGATTGTTACGCCCTGTAACACCGTTACATTTGCGCCGAGCCATACATTATCACAAATTTTTATTGGCGCGTAAGAAAGTTTTCTGTTGTCTGCCGGATTCAGTGAATGATTAATCGTCGCCAAAACTGCGTTATGCCCAATCAAGCAGTTATCGCCAATGGTAATCCCGCCCTGATCTTGAAACTTGCAGCCGCCGTTGACAAAAACATTTTTGCCGAAAGTAATATTTCTGCCGAAATCTGCATAAAACGGCGGGTACATTCTGAAACTTGAATCAACAGTTTTACCCGTCAACTTGCTCATAAGTTCAACAAGTTCCTCCGGCGTATGGTAGACTGAATTAATTTCCATACAAATTTTGACAGTTTCTTGACAAATTGCGCGGAAAAATTTCAGCTTTTCGGCGTCGTCAAACAAATAATTTTCTGTATCGTAAAAACCGGCGATAATTTCTTCAACCGTCATTTTACTGCCTCACAATTTTTTTATATAAATCCTCTTCAAAAGAAACTTCCATATCCCTTGCCAAATCGAAAAGCATTTTGTCTTGTTCGTTGAGTTTGTCAAGGTACAACTGCCACGCTTTTATAATTTTGCCTTGCTTGTCAAATTCCTTTGAACCTTCAAGTAAACTTTCAGCGATTGTTTTTTGTTGGTCAAGCAAGTTTATCAATTCTGAAATTTGCGGCTTAAAGCCGTCGGGTTTTTCCACGTTATCAGCCCTCCAAAATTTTAACATTCCGCCCGACGATTTTTAATCTGCCTTCGACGAAAAGTTGAATTGCCTTTGGGTAAATTATATGTTCCTGCTCCAAAATCCTTGCAGAAAGTGTTTCTTCAGTGTCATTATCAAAAACTTCAACCGCCGCCTGCAAAATTATTGGTCCGGAGTCCGTGCCTTCGTCCACAAAATGAACCGTACAGCCGGAAACTTTCACGCCGTATTCAAGCGCGTCTCTGTGCGCGTGCGCGCCCTTGAATGACGGCAACAACGAAGGATGAATATTCATTAATCTGCCGGTAAAATGTTTTACAAATTCAGGGCTTAAAATTCTCATAAAGCCCGCCAAAACGACTAAATCAATTTCTGTAAGATTTTTTAAAAGTTCAGCCTCAAAATCTGCGCGAGTGGCGAAAAGTTTTCTGTCCACGCAAATATTTTTTATACCGGCAAGAGCGGCGCGTTCCAATGCCTTAACATTCGGTTTATCAGTTATGACGATTGAAATTTCAGCCTGCAAAGTGCCCGCCTTAATTGCGTCAATTATCGATTGTAAATCTGTGCCGCGCCCCGAACATAAAACCGCTAACTTAATCATTGAAAAAATCGCCTCTAATCTTGACGCCCGCGCCTTCGACAACGCGCCCAATTTTGTAAAAATTTTCGCCGTTATCTTTTAAGTGCGCCGAAATTTCGTCAACAGAATCTTTATCGACAATCAAAATCATACCGATACCGCAGTTGAAAGTTCTGAACATTTCGTGCCAATCGACATTGCCCCAACTTTGCAAAAGTCTAAAAATTGTCGGTACATTCCAATTAATTTCAATTTCTGCGCCGCAATTTTCGGCAAGCGCGCGCGGTATGTTATCATAAAAGCCGCCGCCGGTAATGTGTACCATCCCGTGAAGTTTATCGCCGAATTTTTGTATAATTGGTAAACAAGTTGCAGGATAAAGGCGCGTTGGTGTTAAAAGTTCCTCGCCGATTGTTTTTTCAAGTTCAGGGATTTTATCATTAACGTTAAATTTTTTGTGTTCAAATACAATTTTTCTAACCAGGCTGAAGCCGTTGGAATGCAAGCCGCTTGAAGACAAGCCAATTAAAATATCGCCCGCCTTGACTCGCGCAGGCGTGATTAAGTTTTTCTTTTCGACAACGCCGACCGCAAATCCCGCAATGTCATATTCGCCGGTTGAATAAAAGCCGCTCATTTCGGCAGTTTCGCCGCCAATTAACGCGCAGCCCGATTCTTTGCACGCCCGCGCCACGCCGCCTACTATTTCAGCCACTCGCGCAGGTTCCAATTTACCTACCGCCAAATAATCCAAGAAAAACAACGGCTCCGCGCCCTGTACCAAAATATCATTTACGCACATTGCAACGGCGTCTTGCCCGATTGTGTCGTGTTTATCAAGCATAAACGCAATTTTTAATTTTGTACCGACGCCGTCAGTACCGGAAACTAAAATTGGCTCGTCATAATTTTTGAGTTTGAAAAGCCCGCCGAATCCGCCCAAATCGCCCAAAACTTCAGCGCGGTATGTGGAGCGCACGGCGTTTTTTATCAGCTGTACAGATTCATTTCCCGCATCAATATCGACGCCGGAATTTTTATATGTCATTTTTTCCATAGAATTTTCCTTTCAAAAAAAATTAAGGGAGTAGCGGCTTAAAAAGTGTACTCCCTTCAAAGTTTTTATTTTTAATTAATAGTTACGAATAACTTGAACCATTTCCCATTCAATAGGCGTTTCGTAGCGATTGGCAATTCCGCTGTAGCCTTCGTCGTTTGCAAAGCGCATAACGTCAGATTGAGAATCATACCAAAATCTGTAGCCGAGATAACTTACACTGCCGCTTGGTTTAACCATTTTTAAAGTTACGTAAGTTGTATCGTTTGCACGTTCGATTGTTTCAGTGATAACGTAGCATTCCCAGCCGGTTGCTTCTGAATATCCAACGTAATGATCATAAGCCTGCGCTTTGCCGGTAAACATTAAAGCGCAACCGAGAATTGCAACTGCCAAAATTTTTTTAAACATAAAAAACAACTCCTAACTCCTACGCGGTAACGCGCGTCAACATTTCTCTATAGGCTTCTTCGACGCCGCCCATATCGTGGCGGAAGCGGTCTTTGTCGAGTTTTTCATTTGTAGTCATATCCCAGAAGCGGCAATTATCCGGCGAAATTTCGTCAGCCAAAACAATTTTATCTCTTTCGTCGCGTCCGAATTCCAGTTTAAAGTCAATCAGGTTGATATTTTTGGAGCGCAGGAAATTAATTAAAATTTGGTTGACGCAAAAAGCAATGTGTTCAATTTCGTCGAGTTCATGAACGCGGGCAATATCCAAAACCATAATATGATAACGGTTTAAAAGCGGGTCGCCGAGTTCGTCGTTTTTATAGTTGTATTCAAGTACAGGGGTTTTAAGCGGTGTACCTTCGGGAAGTCCGAGACGTTTTGCCAAACTGCCGGCGGCAACATTGCGAACAACAACTTCAAGGGAAATCATACGCAACATTTTTACAACCATTTCACGGTCGCTGATTTTTTCAATGAAATGACTGTCAATACCGTTAGTTTTGAGGTGTTTGAAGAAAAACGCGCTCATTTCGTTGTTAATTGCGCCTTTGCCTTCGATAGTGCCTTTCTTTTCGCCGTTACCGGCTGTGGCGTCGTCTTTGAAGTAAACAATTAACTTATCGGGCTCGTCTGTTTCGTAAACAATTTTAGCTTTGCCTTCATAAAGTACCTTTGTTTTTTCCATCGAAAATAGCTCCTTTCGATTATAAAAATTACTTTTTATTTTGGCGTTGACGCTGCAAACGTTCCAACTCAAGGCGTTCCTGTTCGCGGCGTTGTTGACGCTCTATTTGCGCTTGGCGTTCACGTTCCTGCCGTTCGAGGCGGGCTTGTGATTCTCGCCGTTGCCTTTCTACCATTGCTTGACGTTCACGCGCGCGGCGTTCCCTGTCTTGAATTTGTTGACGTTTCCAAGAATCATCTGTATTTTGCGCTGCAGAATGTGCATAACAAAAATTAAACGAAGTTAAAAATATCGCCACTATCAATAAGAATTTTTTCATAGTGAATCACTCCTTTAAGCGGAGGATTTTATTTTTTGGTTTCGGCAAAGGCGCGCTTGACATAATCGGCTTTACGTTCGACTTCCTTAACCATATTTGCGCGGTATTCGTCGAGTTTGCGTTTAAATTTCGGATTTGAAAGAGCAAGAATTTCAGTTGCAAAAAGCGCGGCGTTTCTTGCGCCGTTAATCGCCATTGTTGCAACGGGAATACCACTCGGCATTTGTACGGTACTTAAAAGAGAATCCCAGCCTTTGAGGGGCTCGGCGTTAATTGGTACGCCAATAACGGGGCGCGTGGTGTACGAGGCTACAACGCCCGCCAAATGTGCCGCGCAACCTGCCGCTGCTATAAAAATTTTTACGTCTTTTTCGTGGCATTGCGTCACAAATTCTTTGACGCGCTCCGGCGTGCGGTGTGCTGAAGCTACAGTCAATTCAACGTCAACTTCAAAACTGTTCAGAAGTTCAACTGCCTTTTTCATTACACCCCAATCGCTGTCACTGCCCATTATAATTGCTACGTCCATATAAAAACCTCCGTTTTTAATTTTAGGCAAAGTTTAATATTTTAGCGTTTTCTTGTCAACTTTTTTAAAATCAGTGATTTAATTTAAAAATTTTTTATATTTAAATATACTTTCTCAATTTGGGAAAAATTTTTCAAGCGTTTCTTTTTCTGAAGGTTTGCCTAAATACGAGCCTATCAAAAATAAAATCAAGGAAACTGTTATACCTATTGTAATTTGGTGCAAATTTAAAATTTTAAAGCCCGCCGCTTGCGTCGCGCAGTAAATAATTGTACCGCCCGTCATTGAAAGTAACGCGCCCGCCTTGTTAGCTTTTTTCCAGAATAAACCTAGTAAAAGCGTCCAGAAAAACGCCGTCTCAAGCCCGCCGAATGCAAACATATTTATCAACCAAATTAAGCTCGGCGGCGTCAACGCAATTACAAAAACTGCCGCGCCAATTATCGCCGTTGTTGCCATTGATAAAATTCTTAACTTTGAAATTTCGGTATTCGGCTTGTAATGTAAATAAACGTCCTTGACAATCGCACTTGACGCCACGATTAACAAACCGGAAATTGTCGAAATTGACGCCGCCAAAGGTCCGATTATAGCAAGCCCGACCAATTCTTTCGGCATTACTGTTACAATCGTTGTTGGTATGATATTATCAACGCCGCCGTAATCTGCAGGACTGCCCGTTAAAACGCCGTGCGCCAAAATTCCCGTAAAATTTATTCCAATGTTCATAAATCCTACAACAACCGTACCAATCAGCATTGCGCTATGTAAGCCTTGAGTATTTTTATAGCTTATTCCGCGCACGACTGATTGTGGCAGAGCTATTGTACAAATTCCAACTAAAAGCCACTGTGTAAAATAAATCGTCCACGGCATATTGCCGAATGAAAACGGCTCCAACATTTCAGGGTGGTTACTTTCTATAGAAGTCATAATTTGTTCATAGCCGCCGCCCGCCTGCAGTACGTAATGCAGCAACAAAACTATTCCTACCATCATTATCAACGCGCAACAAGTATCAGTTAAAGCAACTGCGCGAAAACCGCCGATTGAAGTATAAATTACAACGACAAGCCCAAATAAAATCAAGCCCGTTTCATAGCTGTAACCTGTGACTGCCGAAAATAATTTTGCGCCGCCGACAAATTGCGCAGTCATTGTACCGCAGAAAAATAAAACGATAACAAACGCTGCTATCGCCGCCAAAAAATCTGAATTAAAGCGCGCGCGGATTATATCAACAACCGTTACTGCATTGAATTTTCTTGCAAGCAAGGCAACTCTTTTACCGAAAATCCCCAACACTAAAAAAATTGCCGTAACTTGTACAACCGCCATATAAATCCAGCCGAATCCAATTTGAAACGCCATACCGGGACCGCCTACAAAACTTGAAACGGAGCTGTACGTTGCAACGGTTGTCATTGCCAAAACAAAGCCGCCCAGCTCACGGTTGCCGATAAAATAATTTCCGACAAAATTTTTACCGGCTTGTTGGTGGCGGACGAAAATGCTTATTCCTACCATTACCGCCATAAAAATTACAAGCGGCAACAGCGCGGCGAAACTTCCTTCATTCATTTTCATCACCGCCCAAATCAATATCTTTGAAAAGTTTGTGGCTCAAAATGTAACTCGCGCAGATTGCAAAAATCCATACGCCAATACTTCCCATAATCGCCCATAACGGCAAATGAAAAATTTTTACGTCAACAGACGCCAAGCCGAATCCTGCAATTAACCAAAAAATAATCAGCCCGGCAAGTGCAAGCCCCGTATAAATTGCCTCGCGCCTTACCAAGCTGAATTTTTCTGATTCTGTTAATTTGGCTTTAAAATTTAAAATTTTGCCCAACGAAATACACCTCCGGTCTCGTTCACATTGGATACGAGCTAGAAAAACTTTTTTAAATAAAACATAACGTCCAAAAGTGGTACGTTTGCGAAGTGGAATTATATTTTTTCAATGTGGAATTGTCAATTTAAAAGTAGTACCCTTGCCAAGCGTGCTTGCAACTTCGATTTTAACGCCGTGATTATCTGCAATCCATTTGGCTATTGAAAGTCCGAGTCCCGCCGAAATTTTATCGTCTTCAGTTTTTGTGCGGGCTTTATCGACGCGGTAAAATCTGTCAAAAATTTTATCGAGATTTTCCGGCGCAATTCCAATACCTTTATCAGAAATTTCTACAACTGCCGCACTGCCAAAATTTTTCAACTTCACTGAAACTTTATCTTGGCTGTAAATCAGCGCGTTATCAATGAAGGCGGCAAACATTTTCTTTAAAAATTCTGCATCGCCTTTAATTTCAAAAATTTTATCGTTGGCAAATTCAAGGCGCGGATTAGCAAAACTTTCAATCGTGACTTTCAGAATTTCGTTAATATCGACTGGCGTTTTTATAAAATTTTGAGTATCTGCATCTGCGCGAGCAAGCAGTAAAAGATTTTCAACGAGGTACTGCATATTTTGGGCAGATTTTTTAATTTCGGCGGTTGCTTCTTCCAAAATTTCCTTATCGTCCGCGCCGTACCTTTCAAGCATATCTGCATAGCCGCGAATAACGGTAATTGGCGTGCGCAATTCGTGCGAGGCGTCGGCTATAAAGCGTTTTTGTTGAGTAAAACTTTGTTCAAGCCTGTCAAGCATTGTATTAAAACTTATCGAAAGTTCATTGACTTCATCGCCGGAATTTTCAATCGTCAAACGTTGTTTTATTGTACCAATAGAAATTTCTCGCGCAGTTTTTGTAACTTGCTTAAGCGGCTTTAAAACTTTCTTGCCCAAAATATTTCCTGTCATAACTGCTAGCCCCAATCCAATTAAATCTGCAATAAAAATCGCCCATAACAAGTTGCGAATGTATTTTTTTTCAAAAGTTATCGTCCGCAAAAAATGAAAATGAAACGTATGCTCGCCGATTTTCAGCGGCAAATCTTTATAATAAAAAAAGCTGCGCTCCGTCTCCAACAAAATATATTCGCTATTCGACCAAAACGGCGGATTTTTTCTGACAATCTGTAACATTTTTTCAGTTGGCGCAAAGTACGGGTTGCTGTCAAAATAAATTTCGCCGCGTTCATCAGTCACGCGAAAAATAACACTGGGCATTATGTCAATTTCAAAAAAGCTGTCGTCAATCGCCTGAATTTCGTTGACGCGCTCGGTTACTTTTTTTACTGAAATTTCAATGGCGCGTTCGGCTTGGTGGAAAAATAAATAGTCCCCGCCCGCCGTTGTTCCAATGTTTATAATAATCAGCGTTAAAAATAAAATGACGCCGTAGGTTATATTAATTTGTGAAGAAAGTTTTTTTTGCCGCAGCCTTTTAATCAACGCATTTGTAACCAACACCGCGCACCGTTTGAATATGTTTTTCATTGTATTTATCGTCAATCTTTGTGCGGAGGTAACTTATGTACACGTCAACAACATTTGTATAACCGAGAAAGTCATAGCCCCAAACTTTTTGAATAATTTGTTCACGGCTTAAAACGTTCGGCTTATTTTCAACAAGATACAGCAAAAGTTCAAATTCTTTGTGCGTAAGGTCGATAACCTCACTGTTTATGCGGGCTTCGTAGCGTTCGGGGTAAAGAATTACACTGCCAATAACGAGGCGTTTTTCTTCCTTGCGCAATTCCTCTTTACGGCGTTTCAAAATTCCACGAATACGCGCCAAAACTTCTTCAGTGGAAAAAGGCTTTGTAACATAATCATTTGCGCCCAAATCCAATCCATTAACTTTGTCTTTTGTTTCAAAAAGGGCAGTCAACATAATAATTGGTATGTCGCTGATTTGACGGACGCTCTTGCAAATTTCCATTCCGTCCATTCCCGGAAGCATAACGTCCAACAAAACCAGATCATAATTTTCTTGAATGATTCTTTCATAGGCGCGCCGCCCGTTTTTTTCTATAGCCGTTTCATAGCCGGATTTGTCGAGTTCAATTTGTAGCATTCTTGCTATATTTTTTTCGTCTTCGACTATCAAAATTTTTTCTTTTGGTTCCATGCAAAACACCTCCACAAAAATTTTACAACAAAAAAGCGGCGATTTAAATACCGCCGCCAAAATTTAATCAGATTTTAATAATCAGTTATTTCTTTGCAAAAGTCAAGAAAGTTTTATTATACTGTTCAAGCGCGGAATAATTTGGCGTTTGAACTTGTGTAACCGAATATTTTTGTTCGGTGATTGTTGAAAGTTGCGGCTCGTCTGAAATGTAATTGTTATCTTCAAATAAATCTAAAGTTTTTGAATAAGTTTGTGTGGTAGTGGTATTATTTGAATTAAGGAAGGTAATTTTTTTGCCCTTGCCGCTCTTGATTGTAACTTCACTGCCGGTACTGATATTTAAAATGACGTTGGAACTTTTGACAGTTGAGGAAGTAACATAACCGCTCGAAAGGTAGAGTGTATCTTCACCGGATTTATAGTCGGTAATGTAATTTTTGCCTGTAGAAATATAAAAAACATCCGAGCCCGCACCGCCGGTAAGAGTATTTGTGCCCGCGCCGCCATAAATTGTATCGGCAACTTTACCGCCGGTAATTGTATTATTTAAAAAATTGCCGTTTACAGTCAAAGATTTTGAAGCTTTGGAGCCGTCCACTTTTAAAACCTTTGTACCGTAACTTTGAGTTAAATCAATTTCATTTTCTGCAGAAGCTATGCTTGCAGTCATTATTGTTGCAGTGGTATTTGATTTTGAAGAAGTTCCATATTTCCAACCGCTCGACAAAGTATCAGTACCGCTTGTAATGTGCAAAGTATCAGTTGTCGAAAAGCCGTAAATAATATCCTTGCCGTCGCCTGATGCATATTGATAAATGTTATTACTTGACCCGGAACCTATGCTGATTAAATCATTGCCTTTGCCGCCGGAAAGTGTAACGTTGGAGCCGGAGTGTTTGATTTAATCGTCACCGTCACCGGCATCTATGAAAGTATACCAACTGCCATCAAAGATTGTATCTTTACCGGCTCCGGTTAAAATAGTTGCTCTTGAACCCCATGCATTGCGGACGCTGTCATTTCCATCGCCGCCAACTATTGAAACATAGCTATTGTTAGTGTGACTGCTTAAACTGTTATGAATTATATCATTGCCACCGCCGGTTGAAATTGTAACTTTACTTCCACCTTGATTTGTAATTGTGTCATTGTAATTGGTACCGCTTATTAAAGTATTGCTTGTGGAATTTGTCACATTTACAGGATTATTATCAGGTTTAATTGTGCCGTCAATTTGGAACGCAATATTTTTACCGCCTTTAATCACGATTGAACCTGTACCGGCTTTCAAAGTAACGTCTTTACTGCCGGCAGTTGTAACTTTTTCATATTCTGCGCCGGTGATTTTTATTGTATCGCTTGCAGAAATTCCTGTAATTGTATCGTTGCCTTCGCCGCTCGCGTATTTTACAAAATTATTGCCGCCGGAAAGTGTAATTGCATCATTGCCGCTGCCGCCGATAACAGAAACGCCTCTTGCTACGCCGCGTACTTCAATTCTATCATTGCCCGCGCCGCCATCCATTAAGACGTTGTTTGCATTGTAAGTTGTAATTAAATCATTGCCGTTGTTGCCGTAAAACTTTGCGCCTGTACCATAATTTGTATTTGTAAGTGTATCGTTGCCCGCTCCGCCGTCGATTGTAGAATTAACGCCGCTGGTTACTATACTGTCATCGCCGTAAAATCCGCTAAGCAAAGTTTTTTTAGTACCATTTGAAATATTTAAATCGCCGAACTGCCGCGCAAGATAGCGCATTAAAATATATCCGCCAACATAATCTTCACTAAATAGACCATCCGCTTTATCGTCCAAATATTTTGCAAGCTTATCTTTACTTTGAACTGCTGATGTTACGGGTTTACGATATGAACCGTCAAAGGTATCCATTCCAATTGTAAGTTGTGCCATTCCCTCTATGATAAATCCGGGCAATGTAGTATAAGCACTTGTTTTAACAGACATTACAGCGTGAGTTAATTCATGCGCAATTAAGGTGTCAAGATGATAATAATAATTAGTCATAGTAGGATGTTTGCCATCCGGATCATTTTTATCAACATCTTTCCAATAATGCATATTAATCTCAAGGCGTATGTAATTTTTTCCGTCAACTTCATTTGGGCGTATAGTTTGTGCCGGATAGCTTGCCGAAGAATCATCAATAAAGTTGATATAAATCGTTGTCGGTTTAACATCAGAATCATTAAAGCTGTAACCGTAAGATTCTTCGATAAGTTTCAAGCTTTCTTCAATCCAAAATGAATAAAGTCCTTGCCAAATATGCTTTTCTGCAGCAGTAAGAGTATTAATATCACTGACATCTCTATAAACGTTATTATCTTTGTATATAAGTCGAAAAGTAACGCCACTTTTTGTGAAACGAGTTCCGCTGAAACTTGTATCAAATGTGCCGTTCGGTACAATAGAAGTACTTGTTTTAACTTTGGAGCCGCCCGCGTCCGATCCGGTAATTGCGCCGGTATCTGCGTTGCCTAAATTTATTCCGCAGTAACGTTTGAGAAAATCATCGCCGCTTTTTGCATTTGCGAAGTCTGTAAGCATTTGGTTAATCAATGCTTGTGTTGTTTTAAATTTGCCGTTTGTTGCGGCTTTAATAGCCTCATCAACTGCCGCCGTCCCTTTTTTTGTTGTAGTGTCCAATGACGCCATGAATTTTTTTTATTACTTCCTGTTGACTCATCGCCATGATTATTCGCCTCCATTAACATCCAAATTTTAAAAATTTCTTCAACACCGGCTTTTTCGTCGCTTGCAGTAGTCTTATTGCTTTTATAATTTCTGTTGCGACATAGCCATAATTATTTGCGCCATAAAAAGTAAACTATAATTGAGAATCATTCTACCCCCCGTGAAATTTTCCTGAAAAAAGATATTTTTAAT